>JBDTTO010000567.1:0-3308 GCA_039930585.1 Gemmatimonadaceae bacterium | reverse complement strand
GCTGTCTACGCCACTCGGCGTGCACTGTGGCCCGTTGTACCGGCTGGAACGCTGCTGGATGACGTGTTTGTACCGATGTCACTGGTGTTGAGTGGACATCGCGTCGGATTTACGTACGCCGCGCGTGCATTTGACGTTCGTACTTTCGATTCCAAAAACGAGGGTGTTCGCAAGACGCGCACCCTGACCGGAGTGCTGCAGCTGCGCGAACTGCTGCCCGGGTTGATGTCAGTCCGTCGTAACCCGATCTATCTGCAATTTGTTGCGCACAAGTTACTCAGACTGCTCACGCCAATTTTTGCGGTGACGCTTGTCGCATCTTTCGCGTGGTTGGGTGTTTTGTGGTTGCTGCACGCGACATCCACCGAACGTTGGATTCTGGCCGGTGTAGTGCTGGCGTTGTTTGTCATTCCGGCAACGCGTCGTCGGATTCTGGCGCTCGCGCGGTGGATGGTATCGCTGCAAGTCGCGACAATGCGCGCCGTCGTGAACGGGCTTACGGGGCGCTGGGGCGTGTGGAGCACTGTCAGGAAATAGGGCGATGGCCCCGCAGCCCTGTCGTTATGGATGAGCGGCTATATTTGCTGAATTCGGGTTCAGATCGTCTATAGGCGTTGAACCCCCATCCGATCTTCTTTTTTTGCAGTCCCAGCCAATCACGCATCGTCGATGAGCGCACAAAACCTGGCCCCTGTTTCGTTTGGTCTTGACGGTCGTCCGAGTATCGGCCTGTCCAGCCGCGAAGTGTACCAGTTCGGCCACCTCATTCGCTGCAGCGAAACGCTGCTGTTGGATCTCTTTACACAGGGTCTCCTCTCCGGCACCACGCACACGTGCCTCGGCCAGGAACTGTGTCAGATGAGCGTCGTGCGCGCGCTGCAGCATCCGGATGACGCGGTGCTCTCAAATCATCGCAATCACGGTCACTTTCTCACGTACTCCGGCAACTTTACCGGATTGATCGCGGAGATCATGGGTCGTGAGGCCGGCGTGTGTGGCGGCATAGGTGGTAGTCAGCATCTCGCGTATCGGCATTTTCATAGCAACGGCGTGCAGGCTGGCATGACGGCTATTGGCGTCGGCCTCGCCATGGCTCGCAAACGTCGTGCAAGCGCCGGCATTGTTGCCGCCGTGGTTGGAGACGGGACGCTTGGCGAAGGGCTGTTGTACGAGAGCATGAATCTCGCGTCCATCTGGAAACTGCCAATGATGTTTGTGCTCGAACACAACGGCATTGCGCAGACGACGCTGACCGCGGACACAATTGGTGGATCGATTGATGCGCGTGGGCGTGCGTTCGGTTTGGAAACGTGGCGCGTTGACGACGCCGATGATGATTTCCTCGAAAAGGTTGCTTCGTGCGTTGATGTTGTGCGCTCGGGCGTGCCGGGGATGCTCATCATCAACACGAAGCGCCTTGGACCGCACAGCAAAGGCGATGATCTCCGCGACGCCGAAGAAATGTCGGCCATTCGTACTCGTGATCCGTTGATGAAACTTGGCGCATCACTTAGCGCCGAAGATCGCGAAGAAATCGAAGAACAGAATCGCCAGTTCATCGAATCTGTGCGCGAAGAGGCTGAAGCGTCGCCCGACGCCACCGAGGTCATTGCACGCACCAGCATTTTGCGCGCTGCAAAACCCGGCGCAGTTTCGTCGCCCAAAGTTGCGGGAAATGTGCGTGCGCAATTGAATGCCGCGCTGCATGACTTGATGGCCAATCACAGCGACGTGATTCTGCTCGGCGAAGACATGCACGAGCCGTACGGTGGCGCCTTCAAGGTCACGCAGGGCTTGTCCGACAAGTACACCGATCGCGTGATCTGCTCGCCAATCAGCGAAGGCGGAATCGTTGGCACTGCAATTGGTTTGGCGATGTCGGGGTTCAAGCCCATCGTCGAAATCATGTTTGCCGACTTCGTCACGCTGGCGATGGATCAGATCTACAATCACGCCGTGAAATTTCCCGGCATGTTTGCGGATGTCGAAGTGCCGATGGTTATTCGCACACCAAGCGGCGGTCGTCGCGGCTACGGACCAACACACAGCCAGTCTACCGAAACATTGATGCAGGCGGTGCCCGGCCTGACGGTCGTGTACCCAAGTCATCGTCACGACGCGGGACTGCTGCTCAAAAACGCGGTGCTGCGTTGGCCCAACCCAACGGTGTTCTTCGAACACAAGTTGTTGTACGGTGAAGTTGCTGATCCAGGTCGTTATGAAGTGCTTCCGTCAGATGATGTCGGTACGGCACTGTTCCCGACGCTTGTTCGGAAGGATGGCGACTCACCGGAAATCACGATCGTGACGTACGGTGGCATGTTGCCGCCGGTCGAGAAGTTTGCGGATGAACTCCGCCAGGAAGAAATTGGCGTTGAGTTGATCGTGCCGTCGCTGTTGTCGCCGGTACCGAAAAGCAGTTTGCTGGCGCTCCTGCTGCAGCGCCCCTGTGTGGCCGTTTTCGAAGAAGGTTATGGCGACTCGGGCTTCGGACTCGCATTGGGTTCGGCACTGGCCGAAGCTGGTTACAAAGGCCGCTTCCGCCGTTTGAACACGCCATCTGTGCCAATTCCCGCCGCGCGCAGTCTCGAGCCCGTCGTGTTGCCCGACAGTCGAGCAATGATGGCCGTGGTTTCCGATCTTCTTTCGAACAGCTGATTCACGACATGATTTTTCCGCTGCGCACACCTCGCGTTAATAACAACGACGACACCGTAAAACTCAGCGCCGTTTATGCCAAACCAGGGGCATTCGTGCGTGAGGGCGAAATGGTCGCCGAAGTTGAGACCGATAAGGCGACGTTCACAGTCGAAGCAAACAAGGCCGGATATTTCTTGAAGTGCATGCACACCGTTGGCGAAACCATCGCGGTCGGTTCAGTGCTGGCATGGCTCGGCGAAGATGCAAACGACGCGGCTCCCGAAGATTCTTCGGCGTCGACTGGCGCGAAGAGCGCCGCTGAACCGACGCTCAAGGCCGCGCTGCTGCTCAAGGAGTACGGTCTCAACGCCGCTGATGTGCCGTCAACATCCGAACGTCTGAGTGTTGCTGAAGTGCAAGCGTACATAGCGCAGCATGCGTTGCAGCCTGGTGCAAAATCAACAGCAACTGCGCCCGCGGCTGCAGCACCAACGAGCAATGCCGTTTCCATAGTTGCGCCGCATACCGACGTCAAATCTCGCAGCGAAGATCTGTCTGTCGTCGAACGCGGCATGATGCGCACCGTGTCGTGGCACGCGCGCGTTGCGGTGCCGGGGTACGTCGAGATTGTCAGCAACGCCAAAGCGTGGGAAGAATACGGCGCTGTT
>JBDTTO010000566.1:0-3310 GCA_039930585.1 Gemmatimonadaceae bacterium | reverse complement strand
GTCTTCCTGCGGCGCGACTTCGGCGGCAATCGCCAGCACCTGCTGCCGGGTAAGCGGCTGGGTGGTAAGCGCCTGAAGCCCCGCAGGAGTGCGGCACTGAATGGGCGAGTCGGCTTCGAGGATGAGCTGGCTGGCGGCGCCCGATTCCAGGCGCGTCAGAACACGATCGAGTTGGGGCACGGAGTCACGCGAAGGGAATAATGACCGTTACGGTACGGAGGGGACGCGTTTTGATGGCGGCCTATTCGTCCAGAAAAGACGAGCCAGCGGCCAGTGCGCCACACCGCCGCAGTGCATTCGCGGCGCCGCTTGCCCTATACTCCCGTCCGATACGCTCGGCGCAAGCGAAAATTGCAGGGCGATGCCAGCGAAAACCAACTGCGGTTCTTCAATCAGCGCCAAGACAGCCAACGTCAATACATCGTCCTGATAGCGAAACCCTTCAGGAAGTTTCGGCGCCGGCGCGCCAAACATGTCCAGTTGTTTCTTCGTCATGTTTCAAACGTAATTGCAGAATGCAGGCGAGCGCTCCTTCTGCCTCGCGCGTTCCGGGAAAGCGTGATGCAAGTCGCCGGAGTTCGGTCAACGCCTTGCCGTGCGTTTCGGTCTGCGTCATGTACAGATCAATCAACCGCTGCGTGGCCATGCCTTCGTATCGCGCCGGGTTTTCGTTGCGCATCCGGCGGAGCAGTGCTTCGCCGCGTTCGCGTGAGCCGAATCTGCCGAGGTGGTGGTCGATGGCGAGTTTGCAAATGACCGGGTCGACGCCGTGTTTGGCGAGCAGTGCGTCAATCTCAGCGGCAGCTTCGTCATAGTCTCCGGCGCTGATCATGGCTTCGACGTGCGAAACCGGAATTGTGCGATCGGCGGCGTAGTGTGTGAAGAACCACGTCATTTTGATCGACGAATTTATTGCCTTCCAGACTGCCGGAAGTGTGTAGTTCGCGAGCAGTACGGCCGATGATGCGAACGGAATTGCGAACAGCCCTTCGAAGTCACGTGGGACGCCGAGAATTCGGGCGGCGACGTATCCGTATGGCCACAGAAAGATGAAGCCGAAGACTCGCATGGTAGTGCGAATCGGATCGTCAACGATTTTCTGACCAAGTTTTTGGAGAAGGCGCATGCCGGGAGTATCGGCTGCGGGACGTTGAAACCTGATTGTTGGCGAGCCAGTAGTTCGTTGCAACACTGAGCTTCTCGTTCGCCGTGCCTTCGCGTCGGAGACGGGCGCACGTGTTGACACCTCAAACCGGCAGACGTAGATCAATGAATAATCAGAAGCAATACGATTTCGGGGAGTCAGTGATGGTGCACAAGTGGTTCGATGTTGCGGTGCGCTTATGCAGTGTGTCGGCGATTGCTGGCGCGCTACTTGTTCCATTGCTCGTTGCGCCGACATCGACACAGGCTCAGCCGAGAACAACACAGTCAACCGTGCCCGTGCGCGAACTGTCAGCGCCAGTGATTTCGAAACAGACGTTCAGCAACATCTTCAACGTCAGGCAAATTGCGGACGGACAGGTGTTGGTGAACGACGGCCTGCGACGTCAGGTTGTGTTGCTGGATGCGAAGCTTGCACCGTCGCGGGTTGTGCTGGATTCCGTGACATCACCCAATGGCGAACGATACGGAGCCGTTGCGGCGCCACTGCTGGCGTACCTTGGCGATTCTTCATTGTTTGTGGATCGCGAGGCGCAAGCGCTCCTGGTGATCGACCCGAATGGGAAGATTGTGCGCACCGTTGCATCTCCGGCAAAGGGCCGTCAATTCACTTTTCTGTGGTTCAGCGCCAGCGCAGTCGATCACAATGGCAATCTGTTATTTCGTGCCGTCACAGGCACGCCCGCCAAACGAATTGGTGACACCACCTCGAGCACGGTAGTGATGGAAGTACGACAGCCAGACTCGACATATATTCTGCGCGCCAACTTTGATTCGCGGATGACAGATACCATCGCGCGGCTCAAGCAAATCGGTGGAATGCGCACCATCTCGACACGACCGCCGAACTCACGTCCCACACAGAGATTGATTGTCAGTCCGATCGAAACGTTGGACGATTGGACCACGTTGTCTGACGGCACGGTCGCGATCGTACGTGGCGGCGACTATCACGTCGATTTCTTGCGACCCAACGGCAAACAGGAGTCGGGCGCAAAGTTGCCCTTCGACTGGAAGCCTATTGCGGATGCGGACAAACAGAAAATCATTGATTCAACGCGGAAAGCAGTTGATGACGCGGCTGCGGCAGGAGGAACGAGCGGATCGCAGGCAGCGCGTGATGCGCAATTGAAAGCACTGATTGGAAGTATCGAATCGATGCCGGGAGCGGCGCCGGTCGTACAGCAACGCGCGCTAGCCGTACCAGCGCCCAGCGCTGCGGTGCCTCTCATTCAATACGAGTTTGTGCCACTCAACGAAATGCCTTCGTATTACCCGCCGTTGCGCCTCGGATACACCAAGGGCGACTCAGATGGCAATCTGTGGATTCTTCCAACTACATCAGCCCAATCAAAAGCCGGCGAACTCGTATACGACGTTGTGAGCAGCAAAGGCGCAATGGTCGAGCGCGTCCGCGTCCCACTTGGCCGTTTGATTGCCGGGTTTGGGAGTGGCGGTGTTGTGTATCTCATGAACAAAGATGCCGCAGGACTCTGGCATCTCGAACGCACAAAAGTTCTGCGCTAATTAAGCTCTACGCCGCCGCCTTATGCCGACTCACACTCTCACCATCATTGTTGCGCAAGCGTGCGAACACCACGCACGAGATCATCGTCCAGATTCCCAGCACGATGAATCCTTTGTGAATGCCGTTGATCATTTGCAGCGATGTGGCGCTGTCGCGGTTGGGGATAAATAACGCCGTCACCAGCGAAGCCGACGCAACGCCAAAGCTGATCGACATCTGCTGACCAGTGCTTGAGATAGTGCTCGCGCTGCTGGTTTCCTCCGCCGTTACATCTGCGTAAACCAGCGTGTTCATGCTGGAGTACTGTAATGACGTGAAAAATCCGTAAACGAACACCATAGGCACAATGCGCCATGGTGAAGTACCGATGCCAATGGTA
This sequence comes from Gemmatimonadaceae bacterium, assembly GCA_039930585.1. Classification (GTDB taxonomy): domain Bacteria; phylum Gemmatimonadota; class Gemmatimonadetes; order Gemmatimonadales; family Gemmatimonadaceae; genus Gemmatimonas. Next base: position 239 of record JBDTTO010000566.1, on the reverse strand, counting down.
GAAAAGCCCAGAATCATCACGCCCAGCATGATCGTGTTCGAAATGAGCACCGTGCGATAACCGAACTTCGCGAGAATGCGTGGCATCAACATTTTCGTGGACATTGCCGCAATCGCCTGTGGCATCATCATCAAACCGGATTGAATGGGCGAGAAGCCCAACCCCACCTGATACAACAGCGGAAACAGAAACGGAATTCCGCCAATGCCAATGCGCGTGAAAAATCCGCCGCTTACGGA
>JBDTTO010000565.1:0-3319 GCA_039930585.1 Gemmatimonadaceae bacterium | reverse complement strand
GTGTGTCGATGGTTGCCACCACGTTCAGCACCGATACGCCGAATTTCGTGACGGACATTGTTCGTCAGAAAGGTGTGTCGCAAAACTGGATGTGGTGGTCGTTTCTGCTGACGGGCATGCTGACCGTGTTTTTCTTTGCACGGCTGTGGCGACGGTCGGAAGTGGTGACCGACCTTGAATTTTATGAACGGCGATATTCAGGGAAGGCCGCAACGTTTGTGCGCGGTTTTCGCGCGATTTATCTGGGCCTGTTTTTCAATTGCATCATCATGGGCACGGTCAATCTGGCCGCGGTCAAGATTGCGAACGTGGTCGTTGGTTGGCCGGAGTGGCAAACGTTATTGATCTGCGCGACGATGACCATTTTCTTCGCGTCCATATCCGGTTTGTGGGGCGTGTTGGTGACCGACTCACTGCAGTTCGTCATTACGATGAGTGGCACGTTTGTGCTCGCTTATTTTGCCCTGCAGCACCCGGCCGTTGGCGGACTCACGGGATTGTTCAGCAAGGTCGATCCCAAGCTGTTGAACGTGTTCCCGGACTTCAGCGACTGGAGCACGGCGTTGGCCATTTTTATCATACCGATCACCGTGCAGTGGTGGAGCGTCTGGTATCCCGGCGCGGAACCGGGCGGCGGCAGCTACATCGCGCAGCGCATGCTCGCGTCCAAAACTGAAAACGATGCATTGGGTGGCACGCTGTTGTTCAACGTGATGCACTATGCGCTGCGTCCGTGGCCGTGGATTATCGTCGCGCTGTGTTCGACCATTGTGTACCCAAACCTGCAGAGCATTGCGAGCGCATTTCCGCAGGCCGATCCCAAACTGATTGGCAACGATATCGCCTATCCTGCCATGTTGTCGCTGTTGCCTGCGGGCGCGCTTGGATTTTTGCTTGCCGGCATGCTGGCATCCTACCGCAGCACAATTGAAACGCACTTGAACTGGGGCACATCGTATCTCGTGCACGATTTCTATCGTCGCTTCGTGAAGTCGGATGCCACCGAAAAACACTACGTTTTGGTTGGTCGTATCACGACGGGGCTGCTGATGATTGTTGCGGCACTGTTAACGACGGTGCTTGCCACTGCGGCCGAGAGCTTCAATCTCATTCTCAAGATTGGTGCGGGAACCGGATTGATCTACTTGCTGCGCTGGTTCTGGTGGCGCATCAACGCGTGGAGTGAAGTGGCCGCGATGGCGAGTTCCTTCATCATCTCCATTGGTTTCTTCATTGCGGGCAAACAGGGACACACCGTTCCCGATCACATCTCGCTCATCATCACCGTTGCACTTTCAACGCTGTGCTGGGTGGCCGTGACATACATGACATCGCCCACCGACGAAAAGACGCTGATTTCGTTTTACAAGCAGGTGCGTCCGGCCGGACCTGGATGGACTCGCATTCGCGCGCTTGCCGGAGTTGGCCCATCGCCGGATAGTATGAGCGTCGCGCTTGGTGGATGGGTACTTGGCTGCGTATTCGTATACTCGGCGCTGTTTGGCACAGGAAGTTTGTTGTACGGCAATCAGTCGATCGGTTTTGTCTGGTTTGGCATCTTCTTCGTGAGCGGACTTGGACTCTGGCGCATTCTGCATCTCGGACAGACGAAGACTGCAGCGTGACCGGCATCTGAGAGCTGTGATGCGCGTTCGAGTTCACTCATAACGTTATCAGGAATCGGTAGCGGTGGATCCGAACTACTCGCAGGAAGGCTTGAACGCAGCTTTGGACGGTCGCTATCGCATTGAGCGTGAACTCGGCGTGGGCGGAATGGCGACCGTGTACGGCGCACAGGATTTGCGACATGAGCGCGATGTTGCGATTAAGGTGCTGCATCCTGATCTGGGTGCAGCACTTGGCGCCGAGCGATTCCTGAGCGAAATCAAGACGACGGCAAAGTTGCAGCATCCGCACATATTGCCGTTGCTGGATAGTGGAAATGCGAATGGTTTGTTGTTCTATGTGATGCCGCTGGTCGCGGGCGAAACACTGCGCGCGCGACTTGAACGTGAGCGACAGCTGCCAATTGAAGACGCGCTGCTTATCGCACGCGAAGTGGCGGATGCGTTGGAGTATGCGCACAAGCAGGGTGTCATTCATCGTGACATCAAGCCGGAGAATATTCTGTTGCAAGGTGGTCACGCGCTCGTTGCCGACTTCGGGATTGCACTTGCTGTGCAATCGGCTCGTGGCGCACGCATGACGCAAACCGGTTTGTCGCTTGGCACGCCACAGTACATGAGTCCAGAGCAAGCCATGGGCGAGCGCAATATCGATGCGCGCTCGGATGTTTATGCGCTGGGAGCTGTGTTGTACGAAATGTTGGCGGGCGATGCACCATTTATCGGCAGCAGTGTGCAGGCCATTGTTGCGAAAGTGATGAATGAACGGCCAACTCCATTGCACACGTTGCGCGATACGGTACCGCCAAGCGTTGAAGCTGCCGTGTTCACAGCGTTGGCCAAACTTCCGGCGGATCGCTTCCCGTCGGCCGCTGCTTTTGCGATGGCCCTGTATGACCGTGGCCAGATCCGGACATCGCAAATCTCGTACTCGCGTCCACCTGTTTTTCGGAGGCCGATTGCTGGCCTGGTGGCAGTTTTGTGCGCCGGTATCGCCGCATTTTTTTACTGGAAGTCTTCGACTGCCAGCGCAGAACCGTCAATCACCACGCGCTCATATCTGCGATTTCCGGTGGATGAAGCACCGATCGACAAACTTCCGTCGTATGCAATGTTTCCGGATGGCAGCGCGATTGTGTACGTCGGTCGTTCCGCGACGGGAACGCAGCTCTGGATCAAGAAACGCACCGAGTTGCATGCAACTCCAATAAGCGGAACGATCGGTGCGGCGAACGCATTCATCTCGGCTGACGGTGCCTGGATTGCATTTGTCGCGAATGATAAAGTGCTCAAGGTGCCAGCGAGCGGAGGGCCTCCGGTATCCATTGGCAAGGCCACGTGCACCGAAGCTGTTTGTGATATCAGTGAAGGTGGCACGTTTCTCGACGACGGGCGCGTTGTGCACAACCTGCGAGATGGGATGGTGATTTCGGGTCGCGGCGGTGCCGTGACCGATACCCTGGTGACGTCAACGATGATCGGTGGCCTCGCTGCGATGCAACCGAATGCGCTGCCGGATTCTCGCGGCGTGTTGTTTACGGCGTGTACACTTTATTGCAATCGGGCTGATGTCTGGGTGTACGACATGGCAACGAGAAAAGCGCATCTGTTGATTTTGTCGGCGTCGCATCCGGTGTATGTGTCCACCGGTCACCTGCTTTATCGCGATGCGAAGGGAAGTTTTTTCGCAGTGA
>JBDTTO010000564.1:0-3319 GCA_039930585.1 Gemmatimonadaceae bacterium | reverse complement strand
TAGTGCGGACACTCAAAATGAGCGGCGTGCCGCTGGCCTCTGTGCATCAGGCGGCCAACGGCGAAGAAGGACTGCGCCTGCTCAGCGAGGAGTGGATCGATCTGCTGATGCTCGACATCAACATGCCCGTGATGAACGGCGAAGAGATGTTGCGACGCGTGCGCGCGAATCCTGACACGAAGGACATTCGCGTGATTGTCGTGTCGACCGAGGGCAGCGAAACACGCCTTGCCAGTCTGCAGCAACTTGGTGCGTCCATTGTTCATAAACCGTTTGCGCCAACGACGTTGCGCAACACTATCCTTCGCGTGACCGGAGTATCCGATGCCGAGTACTATGGAGCAGTCCCTGTCGCAGACAATGGCGGCGACTTTTGAAGAATTGGCGCTCATTTGTCCGGACACAAACCTTTCGGACGAACAAAGCGAAGCGCCAGTTGATGTTGCAGTGACAGTTTCCTTCGACGGCCCGCTGTCGGGGCGGCTTGTGCTGCGCGCGTCTGCGGACATTCTGCCGGGCATCGCCGAAAATATGCTGGGTGCGGATGGTGAATACGCAGCAGCAACACAGCGCGATGCGTTGGGCGAACTCGCCAACGTGATGTGCGGAAACCTGCTGCCACTGATTGGCGGCGCAAAATCGGTGTTTGTACTTTCAGCACCACACGAATACGTGACCGGCGCCGAATCGCAAACGTGTGTTCCAACAGCGCGCGCCAGCATCGGCATTGAAAAGGGTCGCGCCGTCGCCTCGTTGTTGCTGACCAGCGAAAGTCGCGACATCCTCGGCATAAACGTGGCGGCCGCGTGACTCGTTTGACGCAACCTGGGCTCCGAGCAGTGTCCGGCAGCGCACCAGCAATTGTGCGCGCGGGCAAAACGCGCGTGCTCATTGTTGACGATTCGGCACTTGTGCGACGCGTCTTGACCGAAGGACTGGCCAAGTATCCCGATATCGAAGTTGTAGGAACGGCGTCCGATCCGTACATCGCGCGCGAACGCATCGTGCAGCTTACGCCCGATGTGGTAACGCTCGATATCGAAATGCCGCGCATGGACGGCTTGTCGTTCCTCAGCAAGTTGATGCGCCACTATCCCATTCCCGTCATTGTCGTCAGTTCGCTGACCACAGAGCACAGCGATACGGCGCTTCGCGCGTTGGCGCTGGGCGCGATCGACGTCATTGCGAAACCGGGATCGTTGTCCGCAACCACCGATGTTGCAGACGAACTGGCCAAATCCATTCGCGTGGCCGCTGGCGCGCGCGTGCAGCGTCCGCTCGATCTTGCTGAAGGACTGCTCAAGCCGCGACGTCCAATCGCGCAGCTTGATGTATCGCAGCAGGTAATTGCAATTGGTGCATCGACGGGTGGTACGCAGGCGATTGAAGCGCTGTTGCGACAGTTCCCATCAGACGCGCCGGGAACGGTCATCGTGCAGCACATGCCCGAACTGTTCACTGCGTCGTTTGCGCGTCGCCTCAACGAACAGTGCAGTATTCATGTGCGCGAAGCAAAAGACGGTGATGTCATCGCTGCGGGCTTGGCGCTCATTGCGCCGGGCGACAAACATCTGATGATTCAGGCAAACGGTTCTGGTTGGGTCGCGCGCGTGAAAGATGGACCACGCATTCATCACCAACGTCCAGCCGTTGACGTGTTATTCCAGAGTGTTGCCCGCGCCGCCGGTGCACGTGCTGTGGGCGCGTTGCTTACCGGAATGGGCGCGGATGGTGCGCGTGGCCTGCTTGCCATGCGTGACGCCGGTGCGCACACGGTCGCGCAGGATCAGGAAAGTTGTGTTGTATTTGGTATGCCGCGCGAAGCAATTCGAATGGAAGCAGCGACTGAAGTATTGCCACTCGACAAGATCGCCAAACATTTGTTGCAAGCTGCCGGCACAGCGCGCGCCGCGTAAACACGAGCCGCGTAAACGCGCGCTGTTCAACTCACGCGCTTATGACTGCGCGTGAGGTTCGGCCGGAGTAGGCAACCACATGCGAACGCGCGTACCGGGCAACGTCTCGCGCGGACCGTCCATCACCAGCTGTCCGCCGCCATTCCACGCAGCACTTCGCGCAAGGGACAATCCGAATCCAGCGCCACGCACGGCATGTTTGGTTGTCACGAATGGATCAAGCGCATCTGCGCGCACGTCCTCGGAAAATCCGGGACCTTCATCTGCCAATTCAAGCACGGCCCACGTTCCGGTTTCGATGGGCATGCCACCATCAACAATTGGCTGTGTGATACGTTCGCGCCACGTGCGCACGTGAACGAGCGAGCCAGTTGGTGATGCCTCGCATGCATTGGCGATCAGTTCGCGCACCGAATCGGCCAGCGTCCCTGCGTCAACAAACACCGTTGCATCCGAACCCAGTTGCACGCGCACGCGATCGACAAAGGGGCTGCTTCGTACGGTATCGGCAATTGATTCATCAAGCTGCACAGCGCCCGGACGTGAACCGTTCGAACGGGCAAATCGAACAATGCGATGCATGTAGTCAATCATCGCGTCGGCTGCGCGATGAATCTCCTGCACATCGGCGTGTGTTGTGCCTTGTGGCGGCAAATCGGCCAACAACAATTCGGAATACGTGCGTACCACCGTGACGAAATTGCTCATGTCATGCGACATTCTGCGCGCAAAGAGCGACAGCGCGGCAACGCGACGACGTTCGGCTGCAAGCGCTGCACGCGCTTCGGTCAACTCTTCGGGTCCGGCGGCGCGCGATTCAGTAGTTGTCATAAAGATCATAACTGTAAAGGTCACCCAGGGTTGCTCGTGGGTTCAGTGCGCCACAGCACCAGGCACCGTTAAGTAAATGCACTGTAATAGTCATGGACACCATCCATTCCGACGCGCTATCGTTCCAGTAACACCTTTTACCCCACCGCCGATGCGCACGAACTTCATCTCTCCTGCGGCGCTTAGCGCTGCCATCCTGCTGTCCGCACACGGCCTTGCTGCCCAAACCGGCGATCCGCGCCCCGTCGCTGAGCAGATTATGGCTGCCACGCTGCCGTTGCCCAAAGACATGAGAAACGACGCAGGAGTGCTTGGATATAAAACGGCCGGCAAGCTCGAACTGCTGCGCCCCTCGAAGAACGGCATGCTGTGCCTGGGTAACGATCCGTCTGCGGGAAATTTCCATGTGGCCTGCTACCACGATTCGATGGAGCCGTTCATGGCGCGCGGTCGCGAATTGCGTGCGTCCGGTACTACTGGTACGCAGGTCGACACTGTTCGGTTTGCAGAAGTGCAAAGTGGCAAGATCAAAATGCCAACGTTCCCGGCATCCCTTTATCAGATGACAGGCC
>JBDTTO010000563.1:0-3321 GCA_039930585.1 Gemmatimonadaceae bacterium | reverse complement strand
CCACCCCGGCGCAAACATCATCACCAACGTGACGGCGAGACACAACATCGTCGCGAAATGTGCGAATGAGTTCGTTCGATAAATCGCGCCGGTTGGTCTCGCGACGCGCGCAACTGCCACCGTATCGTGTCCGTGATGTGCAGGAGTGTCCGGTCCGCTGGCACTCATGAACATGGTTTGAATAACACGCAGATAGAAATAGATGCCGATGTAACTGCCCACGAGACCAATCACTGCGTACGTCGTGAAACCCGCGGCAAGCACGTTCTTGAAGATCAAAAACTTCGCGACAAAGCCGGGAAACGGCGGAAGTCCTGACAACGACAGCATCGCGATTGCAATCATCACGGCGGCAAACGGATTGCGATGCCACATGCCCTTGAGCGTGGCAAAACTATCGCGCTCGACGTCGCTGTCCGCCGGAGGAAGCGCTGCAAATGCCAGCAGATTGAGGACGCCGTACGTCAGCATGTAAAACGTGACGGCCTGCATTTGTCCTTCGCCGGCGCCAAGCAGCGCATAAAACATGTAGCCCGCGTGCGCGATGCTGGAATAGCCCATCATCCGACGGAACGACTGCTGTTTCATGGCCGCAATGTTTCCCCACACAATGGAAATCAGCGGGAAGATTGCGATGATCTCCCGGATTGGCGAGATGACCGGCACATCGGCAAACAATCGCACGATGGCGAACAGCACGCCGGCCTTCACGATGGTCGACATGTACGCCGTAACTGGAACGCTCGCGCCTTCGTACGCGTCAGGCGCCCACGCGTGAAACGGAACGACCGCGCCCTTCAGAAAGAACGCGAGCACGATCAACACGACGGCGGTGCGCGACATGATGTCGGTCGCCAGCAACGCGTTCGTAAATGCCGATATTTCCGTGCTTCCGGAAACTGCAAATAACAACGACACGCCCATCAGGAACATCGCGGTCGCCGCACCACCAAGCACGAGATATTTGAGCGCCGCCTCCGCACTCTGCACCCGTCGATACGCGAGCAATACCAGTGTGTATACCGGCAACGACATGAGTTCGAGACCAAGAAACATGGTCAGGAAGCTGTCGGACGAAATCAGCAGACACACGCCATACAACGAAGACAGCAGCAGTGCAGGGAATTCGCCGCCGTCAAAATCGTCGCGCGACATCAGCAGCACCGGAACGGCGAGCAGTAACACGATGGACTTCGCGACCAGCGAATCGTGCGCGACTGAAAACTGTCCCGGGAACGGCGATCCTGTGAATCCAGTGGAGCACAACCACAACGCCGCGCCGGCCGCCGCTGCAACAGCAGCGACACCAACGAACAGCGCCATGCGTTTGGCGACGCCGGCGATTTCCATGCCGAGGAGCAGTACGATGCCGAGCAACAGCAGGTGCTCAGGTAACATCGCGGTAAGCGTCATCTGGTTCATGGCAGCCGCGGGGTCGTGATCATCTGCTGGAACTGCTTCGCCGCCAATTCCGAATTCTTCATCGCGCTATCGGGGAACAAGCCGAGTGCGAAAACGGAGATGACGATGATGCCAAGTATCACGCGCTCTCGCGTATTCAGATCGCTCACCGGTCCATGCGGCACCTTCTCGGCACCATACAAAAATCCGAGCGCGAATCGCAGCATGTAGAGTGCGCCCAGAACAACGCCTGTTACGGAGATTGCAGCGAGCGTGAGTGCGTAAGAGTTGCCGGCCACGTGTTGTGCCCAGCCCGCGCGGAATGCGCCAAGCAGCACGAGAAATTCACCGGTAAATCCGCTGGTTGTTGGCAGGCCAACCGACGCCAGCGTAAGGATCATGAAAAACACCGAATAGATAGGCAGCGCTTTTGCGAGTCCACCGTACGCCGCGAGATCGCGCGTGTGGCAGCGTTCGTAAATCATGCCCACCATCAAGAACAATCCAGCGGCAACAAGTCCGTGGCTGACCATTTGTACGATGGCGCCCTGAATGCCCAGGATGTCGAGACTGAGCAGGCCAAGCATCACGTATCCCAGATGACTGATGGATGAATACGCGATGATCTTCTTGATGTCGGTTTGCACCAAAGCGAGACACGCTCCGTACACGATGCTGATGACGGCGAGTGTCATCAGGAGTGGCGTGTAGAATCGAGTGGCGTCAGGAAAGAGCGGGAAGCCCAGCTTCATGAAGCCGTACGTTCCCATCTTGAGCATTACGCCGGCGAGAATAACGGAACCTGGAGTTGGTGCTTCAACGTGCGCGTCCGGCAACCAGGTGTGGAACGGAAACACCGGCACCTTGATTGCGAACGACAGCGCGAACGCGCCCAGCAACAACGTCTGTGCGTGCAGCGACAATTTCGCGGTGTACAGATCCGCGAAAGCGAATGAGCTGACGCCCGATGTCGACTGCAGCGTGTACACCAGATAGATGAGCGCCGCGAGCATGAGGATGCTGCCGAACGCGGTATACAAAACAAACTTGATTGTGGCGTAAATGCGTCGCTCGCCGCCCCAGATGCCAATCATCAGGAACATCGGAATCAGCATCGCTTCCCAGAACACGTAAAACAGGAAGAGATCCTGCGCGAGAAACGTGCCCATCATCGCAAACTGGATGAGGAACACCATCGCGTAAAACAGCTTGATGTCCTTTTGGATCGCGGTGAATGAACCCGCGACAACCAATGGCGCGAGGAATGCTGTGAGCAACACCAACAGGACGTTGAATCCGTCCAGGCCGATGTAGTATGAGACGCCCCACTGCTCGATCCACGGGATGCGCGTGGCGAATTGCAGTCCCGGATCGGCGCTGGAGAAGTTCAGATACAACCACGCCGTGAGCGCGAGTTGCACAATCATCGCGAACAGTGTGAACTGGCGCGTGAGTTGTGGTTTGTCCGATGGAATGAACGTGAGCAAGCCCATGCCTACGAGCGGCAGGAATAGTACCACGTTCAAGATCGTGCTCATGGAATCAAGCACGCGACCAACTCCACAGGAGCGCGCTCACAATGCCGACCATCACGAACAGTGCGTAGGCGTGCAGGCTGCCGTTTTGGATCTTGCCTAACACGCCTGAAGCAAACTGTCCCAGCGAGCCGATGCCGTTGAGTGTGCCGTCAATAATTTTGCGGTCGCCCAGGCCGAGGAAGATGTTCTCCGAGATCCAGGTGAGTGGTTTGGCGAAGAGATTGTTGTACAACTCGTCGACGTAATATTTGCCGCTCAGAAGTTTGTGCGGGGCGGCAAATGTTTTCGCGAGACCTTGTGCGCGCGAGGGCGGACCGCCGAACACGAACCACGCCGCAGCCAATCCACCAAATGCGATCACGATCGACACGTACTTCAGTGT
>JBDTTO010000562.1:0-3324 GCA_039930585.1 Gemmatimonadaceae bacterium | reverse complement strand
CGGATTGTGGCCGCGACGCGCGCCACTCTGGATTCAGTTCGGCAACTTGTTCGAATACGCCGACTGGCAAGTTGCGCTGGGCATTCGACCAACCGTCGGACCGTCGTGGTTGCGCACGCCGCTTACGGTGTTGTGGGGCGTGTTGGGGTTGCTGGGCCTTCGTCATTTGTGGCGCACGGATAAACGCGTGGGCCGCGCTATTGCCGTATTACTGGTGTGTGCGACGGCCGGCGTTGTTGTATGGCTCAACTTGAAAGCAGGACCCAGTTTCGGGGACGGCTATCTCGAACGGGACGCGATTCACGAAGCGCGCGAGCGCGACTACTTCTTCGCGTTGGGTTTCTGGACCTGGGGATTGCTGTCCGGAATCGGGATTGCCGCATCCGCAAATTTGTTAACCGCTCGCTTGCCGCGCACCATGGCCACCGCCGTGCGCGCAGCGATGTTGGCCGTTGGCGCGATACCGCTGGTAGCGAATGCAACGGTCATGGACCGGACCCATGAGCCTCTGTCGCTGATTCCGCGCGCACTTGCCCGCACACTGCTTGAATCCGTGCCGCAACTGGGCGTGCTGGTTGTTGCGGGAGATAATGACACGTATCCGCTTCTGTTTCTCCAGCAGGTCGAACACCTGCGTGAGGATGTGACCATTGTCACGACGCCGCTGTTGGGCGCGGGCTGGCATCGGCAAGCGTTGGAGCGTCGCGGCGTGATCGACCGGGATCACGCGAAAAATTGGTACGGTGATGTCGAAGCATTAAATGCCGTGGGCGCCTACACATTGGCGAAGAATCGGCCGCTGCGGGTGAGTGTGTACCTCTCAAAGAGCGAACGGAACCGGCTCCGCCCCAGCAGTGGCTGGGTGTTGCAGGGAGTGGTATACGCGCCCAGCAATGACATAGCGGCAGGGATGGTCGGCCTTGATCTTCCGGCACTTGCCCGGGCACGCGGTGAAATGCCCCCATCGTTCCTCAAGCCATTTGAAGATTTTGATGGGGCGCCAAGCCTCATGCAGCGACTGTTGCGTTGCACGCAGATAATGACACTGGATGACCCTTTACTTGCTGGGCCTTGCAACGGCGGCTAACTTATTATGCTATATCAATTTCGGCCCTGTTGCGCGCTATCGTTTTTTCTGTAGCAGGCTGACGTTCGGTCATTCCATCAGCGTCGTGAATTAGAGCGGCGCGGTTCAAGGTGTTTCTCTGTCGCATCCGGACTACGAATCGTTTGTAGGCGGCCGCGTGGCCGAGGTTCGGCAGCGGATCGAAGCGGCGCGCGCGCAGAGTGCCAATCGCCAGGCCGTGACGCTGGTGGCAGTCACGAAAACACATGGACCAGAAGCCGTTGTTGCTGCCCACAACGCCGGTGTTCTGGATGTTGGCGAGAACAAAGTGCAGGAAGCGGAATCGAAGATGGACCTGGTACGGGTGCCGGTGCGTTGGCATTTGATAGGGCATCTGCAACGAAACAAAGCAAAGTCCGCAATTCGATTCGACCTGGTGCACTCCGTTGACAGCGAGCGCCTGGCGCAAGCCGTAAACGATGCGGCGCAAGTCGTAAATCGCGTGCAGGACATGCTGGTGCAAGTGAACGTGAGTGGAGAAGGCAGCAAGAGTGGCATTGGAGTTGGCGACGTCGCCTCGTTCGCCGGCATGCTGCACCAGTGTTCACATTTGCGTGTGACCGGCGTGATGACGATGGCACCGTTTGACGCACCCGAATCGGTGCTGCGTTCAGTGTTCAGCGGAGCCCGCGCCGTGCAGGAACAGCTTAACTCCGAAGGACATCCGGCCACGGTGTTGTCGATGGGAATGTCGGACGACTTCGAAGTGGCAGTGCAGGAAGGGGCGACGCTGGTGCGATTGGGTACGGTTCTCTTTGGACATCGAGCATCATCGTGATCACGAACTTCCGGGTCGCGAACATCGTGATGAGCATCATCGTGAGTCTGGCATGACGGACGACGCATTTCACCTGACAGCACTTGACGCTCGGCGTTACGACTTCGGTAACGCGCTGCGCGGCTATGACCGCGCGCGCGTTGACCAATTTCGCGATCAAGTGGCTGAGGAGCTCGAGCGCTTGTCGCGCGCCAATCAGGAATTGGAAGTCAAGGCGCGCAATTTTCACGAACAGCTGCGCGCATTTCGTGAACGTGACAAGGCGTTGAATGACGCGTTGATCAGCGCGCAACAGCTGCGTGGCGAAATTCGTGAGCAGGCGCAGCGTGAAGCGCAGTTGATCATCCGCGAGGCGCAGGGTGATTCTGAGCGTTCGCTGGAAATGCTGCGTGGCGAAATCCGTCGGGCGGAAGACGATCTGCAAAACTTGTGGCGCAATCGCCGGAGTTATGTGCAGCAGTTGCGGCAGTTGATGGAACGCCAGCTTCACGATCTGGATAGTGCGGACATGGTGCCGCCGCCTTCGGGTATTGCGCTACCGGCGTCGGAAACGCAACGCGAACAACCGCGAGAGGCAGCGCGCGAATTTGGTTCGGAGCCACGCAACGAAGCGCCGCGCGAAATGTCGGCGCCGGTTGTGCGTGAGTTTCAGACGCCGCGCGAGGTGTCGGCGCCGCCGCCGGTTCACATTCCACTGCACGCGCCCCTGCAGCACACACAAACGTTTGCGACGCCAACGCGCGACTTGCCGTCCGTGCCACCACTGGCGGTGCCGCCCGTTCAGCAGCGTCCATCGATACCAACGCCGTCGTGGCTTGACGTGGTGGACGGAGAATGAGTTCGAACAAACCACCAGTGCCGGGAACTACCAACACACCGCAGTCGTTTCCTTCGTTGCAATACACGCAGGAACACAAAGCGGTTGGTTTGGCGAATCCTGCACTCGGCTTGCATTCGCGCGAACGTATTGAAGCGTGCGCGCAGGCGATCCGTGCGCGCTTTCCGCACGCTGTCGATGCGGCAATCATCCTTGGCACCGGCCTGGGCGCATTGGCGCAGCAGATGGACGTGCAAGTAATTATCGACTACAAAGACCTGCCAAACTTTCCGCTGTCGACCGTTGAGTCGCATCACGGACGTTTGTTGTGCGGCACGCTTGCAGGAAAAACCGTTGTTGCGATGCAGGGACGTTTTCATCGCTACGAAGGATATTCACTGCAGCAGGTCACGTTTCCCGTACGCGTGTTGCGGGCGTTGGGCGCAAACACACTTGTCGTGAGCAACGCGTGTGGTGGTATGCATCCGCTGTGGGCCGCGGGTGATCTCATGTTGATTGCCGATCACATCAACTTGCTTGGCGACAATCCGCTTATTGGTCCAAACGACGACACGCTTGGTCCGCGCTTTCCGGACATGTCAG
>JBDTTO010000561.1:0-3325 GCA_039930585.1 Gemmatimonadaceae bacterium | reverse complement strand
CTGAAGTTTGACAGCACCGGAAAAATGGTGGCGTCATTCGGTCGTGGCATGTTGATCTTTCCGCACGGCATTCATGTCGATCGCGACGGCAACATCTGGGTCACCGACGGTCAGGACAACACTCCGCGCGCCGGCCGTGGTGGCGCCGCGCTGCCGCCCGCACCGGCAAAAGTTATCGGACACCAGATCTACAAATTTTCGCCCGCCGGGAAGCTGCTCATGACACTTGGCAAAGCTGGCGGCGGCAAAGGTGACGAGTTCTTTTATCAGCCGAATGATGTCATTACCACACCGAAGGGTGAAATCATCGTTGTCGAAGGTCACTCGTCAACAGACTCCGCGAATGCGCGCATCTTGAAGTTCGATAAGGACGGCAAACTGCTCAAAACGTGGGGAGTAAAAAAAGGCACGGGCGTTGGCGAATTCGATCAGCCGCACGCACTGGCAATGGATTCGAAAGGGCGCTTGTTCGTCGCTGATCGCGGCAACAATCGACTGCTCATTTACGATGACAACATGAAGTTGCTCGACACGTGGCTGCAGTTTTCGCGCATCAGCGGACTATTCATCGACAAGAATGACATGTTGTACGCGGCCGATTCGGAATCCGGCTGGGTCAATCCTGCGCACGGGGATTGGAAGCGCGGCATTCGCATCGGCTCCGTCAAAGACGGAAAGGTGATCGCATTTATTCCTGATCCGGAAACGGTGCGGCCCGCCAATGCGACGAGTTCGGCCGAAGGGGTCGCGGTCGATGCGCGTGGCAACATTTATGGCGCGGAAGTTGGGCAAAAAGCGCTCAAAAAATACGTGAAGAAGTAGAGCGCCGAAGGTGTCCGCTGCAGCTGGTAGCGTTCCAGCGGCCATAAACAGCCCAATCGAAGCGAGCTAACGGGCTTGCAGCTCAATGCGCAAAGGCGCGCCACTCAATTTGAGCGGCGCGCCTTTGCGTTATATCCGCAATGTGCTACTTCGCCGGCAGAGCGAGCGCCACGAGCGAAGTGCCGCCGCCTTGCCCCGTCGCAAATACGATGTACTGCTTGCCCTTGTGCAGGAACGTCATGGGTACCGCAGTAGTCTTGGCCGGAATGCGCACGGCTCCGACTTGTTTGCCCGTTGCCTTATCGACTGCGAACAGTTGCGGGGCTGCGGCCGTTGCACCCATCGAAGCTGGCGCACCACCGCTGCGACCCGTTCCGTAAATCACCAACGACTTGGTCGTGATGACTTGCGCCTGACCCGGGCCCGAACGCGGCGGCAACTTCACGCCCGCAAACATCGGATCAGTACTCGTAACCGGAATCATTGTGGCGTTTGGAATCCACCAACTCTTGTCGCCCGTGTTCATGTTGTAACCCGTAATGCCACCGTACTCCTTGTTCTTCACGATTGAAACGCCACCAATCGTTGTGCCGTTTGCGCGACCTTCAAAACCACCAGCACGACCACTCGGCTTGTAACCCGCTGGCGTTGGCTCAGCACCAATCAATCCGCACGAATCGTGAATCGAACTGTACTTGAACTGCGAGCACGGATCTTTCTGAATTGACGTTGTCGACATGCCCGTGATTGATCCGACATACATCATGCCAGTTTCTGGATCGACCGCCGCGCCACCATCAATGTTCACACCACCGCTTGCACCCGGTGAATACCACGAGCACGTCAACTTGCTTGGCAGTGAACCATCAGCAAGTGATGCCGGAATAAAATACGGACCCATGCGACAACGCTTCGCGAGTTTCAGCGCGGAGTCTTTGATCGCGGGCGTGAAATCGATCAAGTCTGATTCCAGCAAACCCTGTTGTGAGTATGGAGCCGGCTTGCTTGGAATCGGTTGTGTTGGTGACGTTTTTTCTTCCGGAAGTTCACTCTGCAACACTGGAGTTTCCGGCATTGGCCAGATTGGCGCACCCGTCACACGATCGAATGCGTAGATCCAACCCTGCTTCGTTGTCTGCGCAACAACCTGGCGACGCTGACCGTTCACCGTCACGTCCATCAGGTTTGGCTGCATTGGTGCGTCGTAATCCCAGATGTCGTGATGCACCATCTGGAAATGCCATTTGCGTTTGCCGGTTTTTACATCGATTGCAACCAGACTGTTGCCAAACAGGTTGTCACCTGGGCGATGTCCGCCATACTCGTCCATCAACGGCATGCCAACCGGGATGTACACGAGTCCCAACGCCGGATCGGCCGCGTATGGTGCCCACGCGTCATTCTTGCCGACGCCTGGCGTGTCGGGTTTCGTTCCGTTCTTCCATGTTTCCGCACCAAATTCGCCGGCCTGCGGAATCAGATTGAACACCCACAACTGTTTGCCGGTGTGAATGTCGAATCCGCGAATCGTGCCCGGCAGATTGTGCAACTTGATTGGGTAGTAGCCATGAATCGACGAATTGCCGACAACGATGACGTCACCAACCACAACCGCGGGCGAGCTGTTCGCGAGCATGCCGTGCGCCGGATCAATACCAACGGTTCCGTCCGCGCCAATTTTCTTTTTCGCATCCCACGTTTCACCAGCTTTCGCTTTGCGCGCAGGTGCTGCGTCCGAAATGATAAGTGGACCCGAATCATCAACAGCCAGTGGAACCATCGGGAAACCAAGTCCTTCCATCAAATCAACAACGCCGTTCTTGCCAAACTTTGCATCGGGCGTGCCCGTCTTCGCATCAAGCGACGCGAGATGCATTCCGGGTGTGACGACAACCAAACGTTCTTCTTTTCCGTCTGTCCAATACGCCGGGCCACGACCTGCGAACTGACGCGGCGCTTTCTGCCAGCGAATGCCTTCGTCCAGACGCCACATCCACAACGTTTCGCCGGTTTCCGGATCGATCGCCATCGCATTGCGACGCGTCGTTGCAACCGTGAACAAACGACCGTTCGCGTACAACGGCGTGGTGCGATAGTACTCATCGCGACCAAATGCGCTGGCCTTCCACTCCCACGCGACTTCGAGACTGTTGAAGTTGCCGGCGTTGATCTGATCAAGCGGCGAGTACCGCGTACCCCATGCGTCCGCGCCCCAGTACCGCCATTCACCCGGCGCATTTCCGCGAACGAGATTTGACGGTTGCTGTGCCCGCGAAAACTGGACCCACGCAAATGCCAGTGTGAGCAGCACGATTGTACCAAGCATGATTGGTCCACTCGCGCGATTCATGAAGGACTTCTGCGGCATGTTTGTGTGCTCAGAGAAAAGTGAACGACCTGACGGAAATGAACGACTACTTAGCGACCGGTGCATCAATACGAATCCCTTTCAACAACTTCTTGTCCGACGTACCTTCGATCGCGATCTCGACCGACAATGTCG
>JBDTTO010000560.1:0-3328 GCA_039930585.1 Gemmatimonadaceae bacterium | reverse complement strand
CGCCGGACTATGCTCGCTCCATGACCAAGACACGCCACTCTCTGAGACCGGCCCGCATGCTCCCAGCGACCGATTTGATGACGGCCGAACAGTTGCTCACGTACGATGCGCGCGGCCAGCGCACGGAGTTGGTGCGTGGTCGCTTGGTGGTGAAAGAGCCCGCCGGTTATGTGCATGGGAGTATTGCTGCACGCGTGCTCGTGCGCATTGCGGTGTTTCTTGAGACTGATCAACGCGTGCGATCGGCCGCGCATCCACTTGGCGATGTGCTCGCGGCAGAAACGGGGTTCACGCTGCAGCGCCGCCCCGACACAGTGCGCGCGCCGGATGTCGCGTTTGTCGCGTGGGAGCGGATACCAATCGAGCGCGCGGGATTCGCCGAACTCGCGCCCGATCTCGCGGTGGAAGTGTTGTCGCCGGGTGATCGCGCGGGTGAAGTACTCGCGAAGGTTGCTGATTGGTTGAATGCCGGCACGTCGCTTGTGTGGGTGATCGATCCGGCGCGTCGCGTGGCGCGCGTGTATCGCGCGGATGGAACGGAGTCGATTGCGCATGACGACTCGGCGCTCGAGGGCGAAGCGGTGCTGCCTGGGTTGGTGATGCCGTTGGCGGTGTTGTTCGTGTAGCGCCCGTTCGACAGGCCGATCGCCAATCGTGATATCCAGGCAGACACAACGCCAGGCAGCCCTTGCGCTCTAAACTATCATTTAATAGTATGACAATGTAGTTAGCGCTTCATCTTCTCTTTCCACCCGCCCCGCCATGAAGGCGCACTGGTTCTTTATCCTCCTCTCCGTCTCCGCGGCGCCGCGTTATGGCACAGCCATACAGGACGACGTGCGTGAATTGAGCGACGGCAGCGTACGCCTCTGGCCCGCCACGCTGTACGGTTCGCTGGAGGAACTCGTCGAACAGAAATGGCTTGAGGAAGTGCCCGACGACGAACGTCCCGAAAGAATCATCGGGCGCGAGCGCTTTTACCGCATTACGCGCGCTGGACGTGCTGAACTCAAGCGTGAAGCTGCACGCATGGAATCGCTGGCACGGGTCGCGCGTACGCGTCTCGCGTTACGTGAGGCGTAAGATGATGAAGCGCAAGTATCGCCCGGCACTGAGTGAGTTTCGGCGCATGAGGCATAAATGCTGACCAGCATTTATCACTTGGCACTGCGTCTGCTTCCGACTGAATTGCGTCGCAAACATGGCGCGGAAATGGAGACATTGTTCGCGCGTGAACTCGAACACGTGCGTGCACTCGGAAACATACACGTCGCTGTTGTTGCTGTAGAGGGCACTTGGGATGTGGTTCGGCGTTCCACGTACGAATTAGTTCGTCCGGGAGAAATTCAAATAGGAGACTTGCACATGGCACTGCCCACCACGCGACAGCTGTTGCGTCGTCACGCGTTTTCATTTTCTACGGCGTTCGTGGTACTGACCATTTTGCTGCTGTTCCCGTTCGCGAGTCGGCAAGTTCTGCCATTGAATGCGAGAGGTGCTTCGGCCGGCAGCATCGCACAGGCTTTGCTGCTCGCGCTGCCATTTACCGCGGCGATGACTATCCCGATGTCCGTTCTGGTGTGCGTGCTCTACGAGTTCACTCGCCTTGGTGCAGACGGAACACTCGCTGCCGCGCGGCGCGTGCGACACGGTGTTCGTCGGCTGGTTGTTCCGGTTATTGCGGCGGCCACAGGAGTTACGGCAATCGCATTTGTGGAGACTGCGGAGATTGTGCCTCGCGCAAACGAACGGTTGGCAAGTGTACTCGCCGGCGCCGCGGTGGCGCCTGGTGATCGTTCGATGACGATTGCCGAGCTGCGTGCGGCCATAAAGAACGTCGAGCCGCGCGACGGATCACGTGCTCGTTCACTGACACAGTCATACGAGATAGAAATTCAGAAGAAATACGCGCTGCCTGCGGCTTGCCTGGTTCTCGCGATCGCCGGTATGGCGGTGGCCTTCCGCATTCCGCGCGGGGGTTCGGCGCTCGTATTTGGCGGAAGCCTCATCTTCTTCGGCGCGTATTACGGCTTCATCATGACCGGTGAATCAATGGCCGACCAGCAGACGGTTTCGCCTTTTGTTGGCGTGTGGGCAGCTAACGCGTTTGTGCTCACCGTTGCACTGCTCGCCATGTTGCGGCGCCGATCGGTGGAATCGAACAGCGACGCAGCGATGGTCACATGAGCGTGCGGCGTTAGCAAGTCAGTTTCGCAGCCCATCGCAACGAAACGATTTCGGCAGGCGAAAGATTCAGGACAAATGAAACAGAGCCTGATTCGCAAGTTCGAATCAGGCTCTGCCTTTTTTCTCAGTCATCCTGTCCTGTCAAAGTCAGTCGACAACCAGCGTGTATGCTGTCCGTAACTGTTGAACGCTTCGTGTACCTGTGTGCGTCGCTAGACGTTCAGGGAGCTGCGTTGCAGGTTGCATGGGTCAAAACGCGCCGGCGTCGTAATACGCGCTGCCCTGCCGACCACCGGACACCATGTAGCCCGAGAAATGATTGATGTCAAAGCGCGCTTCATGCGTCTTGATTTCAATCGGAAACAGTTCGTCCAGCAGCGAGAGACCGGTCAACAGGTTGAGCTGGCGTGGATCCTTGAAGTAGCCGCCGTTGAGCGTTCCCTTGAAGCCGGAGTGATCCCACGATGTACCTTCGAGATCCTGGCGGAATGACAGTGGTTTGAGAAACTTCGTGCCGTGCGGTTGAAAGTCGTACGCGACAGATTTGCCCGGCAAAACATTGACGGTAATGACCAATGATGTACCAGCGATGGCGCCCGATGGAACATCAATGCGAAGACCGGCTTCTTCCATTTCAAGTCTGCCACCGTTTGCCCGGGTAACGGTGAAGGTCCGCGTCATGGCGCCAATTGCACGATCACGCTCAAGTGCCTTGGCCGGAATCAACAGGCCGGTCACGGTGCTAATCAGATCGCCAATCAATCCGTTCTTGGGCGTGACGTCGGGCGCCGTGATTGAACTGTCGGAACAGGCTGAGGTAAGCGTGGTGAGGGCAAGCGTAGCAACCACACCGGCATTGCGAGCGATACGGAACGTGCGTGCGAAACGTGACAACAGCGGGCGTGAGAACGACGGAAGCATGGGGAGTCTCTCTACAGAGTGCGATCAAGCGGGGGGCTCTGATCGACCAAGGCGCTGGCACAAGTAGGACGACCGAGTAACATCAAAATCGATCACGTCTGGCATACTTTCGCACGTTGTGATAAAAGAATGTTTGCTGTGACGGTGAACGCGAGGTGGTAGCGTGCGTTCATGGTCCCCTCTGTGATGGTTGCTCGAAAACGCAGCGATGAGGATGCAT
>JBDTTO010000559.1:0-3342 GCA_039930585.1 Gemmatimonadaceae bacterium | reverse complement strand
GGCCAGTATTCGCGCTTTGTATGCGTCGGATCCGTCGCCCGCGACAACCAACTTGATTGCCGCATCAAGGTGCGCGAGCGCGGCCACTGCATCTTCCACTCCGCGATAGGGCAGCAACGAACCAGCCACAAACACATACGGCGTGTTTGCCAACGGGCGCAGTATCTCAGGCAGAGGTACTTCATCGGCGGCATCGACGCCATGATACACAACACCAAGCCGTCGCGGGTCAACAAGCCATTTGTCGACGAGATAATTTCGCACGAACGATGAAACCGCAATCACGCGTGTTGATGCATGACACGCTCGACGTGCAATGATCGCGCCTGCATGGTTTTTTGCCCACGCTGGAATGCCATCGCGAAACGTTGGCGGCAACATTGGCTGCATGTTGCGCACCATCGAAACCACGGGCGCACCACAATCGAGATAACGCGCTGTTGGAATAAGCACGACGTCTGGTTTCCAGTTACGCACCTGTTGACGCAACGCGGGATAACCTCGCCAATGATCTCCCGGGCGCCAACTCAACGCACCAGCGCCAACGCCTTGCATCGATTCGAAACCGGGTGGCACCGCAACCAATAGTTCGGAAATTGCCGAGTGCGTGCGAAGCAGCGGAACAAGTCGCTGAAGATATTTCTTGTAGCCACCGCTTAAACCACCGGCGGTGAGGTTCAGCATGGCGACTCTCACGCGGGCATTTCGATTTGGTATTCGCGACGCCACAGCTCGAGCATCGTGAGCGCAAACAAACGATGCGCGTTGTTCAAACCGCGGCGTTGGCCCGCAAACAAATCCTTCACGACGGCGTGATCCATCAGCTCGGCGGGCGCGTCCAGCAGTACGCTCTCGATGTAGGTGCCCCAATCGCCGCGAAACCAGTTGGCCATGGGAATCGAGAATCCGCGCTTGCGATTGATATCGAGCGCTTCGGGCAACAGCCGTTTCGCCAATCGGCGCGGGAGAATTTTTCGTTCTTTCAGCGACGTGCGCAAATGACGCGGGATTTCGCCGAATGCGAATTCGATAATGCGCTGGTCAAGAAACGGCGCGCGTATTTCGAGCGAGGCCAGCATGCTTGCGCGATCAACTTTTACCAGAATGTCGTCGCACATGTACGACGAGAAATCGGCGCGCGTCAGCTGTTGCAACGTGTCCTGCACACCCGCCGCCAACCCTGCGCGATACGACTCCGCAGGTTTGGCGATACGCGAATGGCGGAGCAGGGAACTGATGCTGGAACGCGTTGCGGGATCAAAGAACTGTCCGGATTGTGCAACGGCCGCAACTGGATCGAGTGCCAGCGCCTGCGCGTACGATTTGCCGCGAAAACCAACCGGCAGTTTGTCCGCAGCGCCGCTCATGACTTTTCGTGCGAATGACGGAATACGTTTCCGCATGGCCTGCTGCGCGAGCACAATCTGATACAGCTGGTAACCGCCAAACAGTTCATCGCCACCGTCACCGCCCAGCGCAACTTTGCAGTACGGTTGAATGAGTCGTGACACCAGGTACGTCGGCAACATGGATGAATCAGCCAACGGTTCATCGTATTGATGCACCAGTGCTGGCAGCAATTCGAGACTCGCCGGTTCTGCCACTAACTCTTGATGCTGTGTACCAAAATGACCTGCAACGATTTTTGCGTACGGTCCTTCGTCGTACACACCGTGACCGGGAAATGCGATGGTAAACGTGCGTACCGGTGTTGATGACAATCGCGCCGCCATCGCAACCACCAGGCTCGAATCAACACCGCCCGACAGCAACACTCCAACCGGAACGTCGGCCACCATCTGTTCGCGAACGGACGCTTCGAGCAACGATTCAAGTCGATCAACCAACTCTGTTTCGTCACCACCAACATCCGACGGCGGTGATGGAAGCTGCCAATATTTTGATGTTTCGAACTGGCCAGTTTTCAGATCGAATGTGGCCAGGGAACCGGGCGCAAGTTTTTTAATACCTGCCACCAGGCACTGCTCACCTGGCACGTAGCCAAACGCGAGGTATGCATCAAGCGCAGTTGCGTCCATCACGCGCGGAACTGTGGGGTCGGACAAAATCGATTTGAGTTCCGAACCGAATCGCAGCTGACCGTTGTCCAACGCGTAAAAGAACGGCTTCTCGCCCGAGCGATCGCGCGCAAACAAAACGCGTTGTGCGTGTGTGTCGTACAACGCCAACGCAAACATTCCGCGAAGTCGCTTGATACATCCGTTGCCCCACGCACGGTACGCTTCGAGAATGACTTCGGTATCGCTGTGGCTGCGAAACGTATGTCCTTTCTTTTCCAGCTCCGATCGCAACTCGTCAAAGTTGTAGATCTCGCCGTTGAAGACGATGGCCAATTGCGAATCGTCAGTCAGCATTGGCTGATGACCCAGCGGCGACAGATCGAGAATGGACAGCCTTCGATGCGCGAGTCCCACGCGCCCGTCGGGTGACCACCATTCGCCCGCATCATCGGGGCCGCGGTGACGCATGGCGTCGCGCATGGCCTCGAGCGGCGGACGCACTGGCCACGGCGACGTGTTCAGAACTCCAACAATGCCACACATCAGCGCTTCCCTCGTTGCGATGTATTGCGTGCTTCGTGCATCAGACGAGTTCGGGTTGCGGAGTGGGTGTGTTGCGCGACCTGGCCAGCATGTCCCACGCCAGCGACGCGACGGCCAACGCACTCAAATACAGCACAAGACGCAAACTGTTCTGCAGCAGCATGCTTGGCGACGCCAGAAAAAATTCTGCGTTCGGCAATCCCAGCATGGTGATGCCAAGTGCGCGCGCAATCACGTTGCGTGACATAAACACACTATTGAGCAACACCAGATTCAACAGGTTGGCCAGCACCAGCAACAGCGGCCCGATAAAACCAAATTCCCAGATGGAAATGGATGCCGCCGACACCGGGACAACCATGCCAAGTTCGACTTCGCCATACGCTTTGGCCGCTATGCGATACGGCGTTCCCAGATAAGTGCCATCTCGACTGATTGGTACCGGCTTGGACGGAAACAGCACACGGGGTATCGGAGACAACGCCGCTGAAAAAAGCGGCTGTGATCCACCAGTGCCCGGCGGTTCCATTGCCAGCAGTTCCACGCCCGGTCCAACAGCGTCAAATTTGCGATTCACTTCACTGAGCAGCGCTTGCGCCTGTTCGCCAAGTGTCGTGCCACCAAATACTACGCTGTACGCTTCGGAAATGAGATCGAGCGAGATTTCTCCCGAGCCGCCGCGCGCCACGCCCATGATGCCGGCAACGGGCGCACCAACAACGACGGTGACGGCGCCAAACACCAACAGCAAACGTGTCGCCTTCCGACGTGCGCGTCC
>JBDTTO010000558.1:0-3343 GCA_039930585.1 Gemmatimonadaceae bacterium | reverse complement strand
CATCGCGCAAAACACCCAGCACAAAGTCGGCACCGATGTCGGTTGGTTCGAATAGCGCAGGCATGCTGACGTCACCCAGCCAGCGGCCGTCCGCACCAAACACCGACCACGTGCTCACACCTATCGAATAGTTGTTGAGTGATCCTGCAACGGCACCATCAATGGCCTTCGGTGCGCGCACCCAAAGTTTTCCTGTGTTGTCAAGCACCATCGCTGAAAATGCAGGAAGTGTTTTGGCGTAGTCGTCCGTCAACAATTCTCTGCGATCCTTCTCGGTTTCAGCGCCGCCCTTTTTACTCCAGCGCTTGAGCCATTCTTCCGTGAAGGTTTCAATGTCTTTACGCGTAATCTCAATCGGCGTCCACGCGCGTCGAACGATGAGGTTTGGAACACCCCGCGCGGAATGACGCGTGATTGAATAGCGAGTGGGATAACCGTAATAGAATTCAGATCCATTACTGGCAAACACAACCTCTGCGCCAAGCCACGGTTTCTCGGTGTGATCCTTGCCAACTTTTCCCTCCATAAACGGCAATTCGCCAAGCGAACGTATCACTTTGTCGTCGGCGCCGATCAGGTTGTGCGGTCCTTTTGCATCAACGCGCGCACCAACCGCGCCGGGCACTGACCGCGTTGGATTTGAAATGACCAATCGCGCGCCGCCATCGAGCGGGACGGCAACAGATTTGAAAAATTCAGGTGGGCCTGACTGCGATCCTGCAGACACATCACTCGAGACATGCAAAAATTTTCCGTCGCCAGTAAATCGCGACAGTGATGAACGGCCATGCATCACCGCAATGGTGTCGCCGGCCAACCGAACCGCGCGAGCAAAGTCGCGGAACTCACCGGGGCCGTCACCCACTCGGCCAAACTTCTTCAGATACTTTCCGTTCGCGTCATATACGCGAAGTTCGTTGGCAGCGGCCTCACCGACCACAATCTTTCCGTTTGACAAATAGAATGCGCCGCGAACACGCGTCAGTTGATACGGCTCTTCGTCTTTATCGCCAATGATGAGCGATGGTGTCGCCGCAAGTTTCAGCTGTTGCGCAGTGGACCACGACGGCTTCTCGTTCATCACAATACGAATGCCTGCGCTGTCGCGCACAGTCTGCGCCACGGCACTGCACGGCGACGCCACGAAAGCTGCCGTAGCGACCATCAAGCACATAGGAACTGACTTTGAACACGAAATGATGCTGGCAACTGTCGCGCGAATATTTTGCATTTACTTTTTCTCCCATGTAAGAATGAGCGCATGAATTCGCTGCGCTGCTGAATCGTTTGGTAAATAGTCATGTTGCGTTACCGCGAGTTCACGCGGTGATTTTTGATCGGGCCACGCCCGGAAATCCGGATCGGCGCCATTGGCGAGCAAGAACTCAACAGATCGTTCAAGTCGGTACGAAACACTCGCATGCAGCGCGTTGTACCAAACCGGCGTGTAGTCCACCGGGAATCCGCGATCAAGTAACGCCTGCATGGTGTTCGAGCGGCCATTAAGCGCGGCCATCATGAACGCTTCCCACACCACTTCACGATCACTTGCGTCGGGTCGAACAGTGCCACCAGTGCCGAGTATTCCGGCATCGGGGCGATCCTGGCGTGCTGCGTCGTTTGGGGCGCAGTGCTTGTTCACGAACTGCAACATGGTGCGAACATCGCCAATGCCCGCTGCAACCCAGAATGCTTTGCGTGGAGTTACGCGCTTCGCGATCAAATCAACTGCGTCACCGTTTCCGTAACGAATAATCGCGTGCTCCAGCACACTGAATCCGTTGCGCGGTTTCCAGTTTGGATCGGCGCCCATTTCCAGCAGACCCTGAACTTCTTGTGTCGTCATCTTGGGGATAACAAAACCAAGCAGCGCGAGATTGAGATACGCCTGTACATCGACACCAACCGCCGCAAGCACTCCAAACAACGACAATGCCTGTGGACTGCGTGATCGTGCGACCATCCGAATGATGTCCCACGCGAGTCCGTGCAATTGCGTACTGGAATCCGGCGTGACGATCCACTCCGGATTCTCGTGAAACAGTTGTGCTAAATGTCCGACATCGCCTTCATGCACTGCGCGGTTGGCCGCGGCAAGCGAAGGTGGTGTGCGTTGTGGTTCGGAACTGCGAACGGCCGGTTGTAACGCCGCAAACTCGCACGCCGTTTTCCAGTCCGGAAAGCGACTGCGACGAGCGACGACGAGTTGCGCTTCCATCTCCGTAATGGTTGACGAAAAAATCTCCTGATCGGTGAATCCGTAAAAGCGCGGAACGTACGCGGCAATTGCCGCACCCGTACCCCGCGTATCCGGCGGCTGCACGCTCATCAGGTGACGGGTTGCAAACTCTGCCAGAAGTTCGCGCACACTACGCTCAAGATCGATACGCGATTGCGGCGTCCCATCCGCGCCTGCGCGATCATGCGCCTGCCACGTGTTGTAGTACGCCTGAAGTTTTCGCCAACTTGCAAATCCGTACTCGCGCGCAATGAGTAGCTGCGCTTCTGCCAGCTTGATGCTGCCGGCCTTTTCCTTGACGAGTTTCTTGGCGCGCTTTTTCTCGAATTCAAGATTCGGACGCGCTGGCAACGGGCGCAAATGATCCGGCAACAGGGCTGAGGCCATGCGACGTTCAGCGTGTGCCGTGCGATAATACCAACTGCGCGGCTTGATTGTTGGTCGAATGCTCCAGCAACCACTTGGCCATCTCGCGCGGTGACTGTTGGTCCGGCCACGCTTTGAAATCGGCGTTTGCACCGCGCGCCAACAGCAATTCTGCAACGGACAGAAAATCCTGGCTGACGCAGAAGTGCAGTTGGTTAAACCAAACCGGCGCGTAGTCAGGCGGCATGCCGCGATCGAGCAGCGCATTAATCGCATTGAGACGCCCGTTTAACACTGCGACGATCAAGGCTTCCCACATCACGTATAGTTCGGATGCGCAAGGTCGCCCAATTCCAGAAAGTTGCAAACTGCCAAGTGCTAAGAAATCCGGTCGATCCTCATGTGCGGCGCGCGACAAATCACCATTCGCTTCAAAGAACGAATTCATCGTGGCGACATCGCCCAAACCCGCGGCCATCCAGAATGATTTTTGCGGCGTCGCGCGTTGTGCGATTAGATCGACAGACTCGCCGTTCTGGTGACGCACAAGTGCGTGCTCCAGTACGCTCATCCCATTCCACGGGATCCAGTGAGGATCGGCACCGAACTCCAACACGAGCCGAGTAAGTTCGACATCCTGCCTCATTGGAATTGTCGGACCCAGCAGGGCCGTATTGAGATGCGTTTGCACATCCACGCCAAGCGAACGAATCCAGGCGAAGAGTTCATGTTTGTCCG
>JBDTTO010000557.1:0-3355 GCA_039930585.1 Gemmatimonadaceae bacterium | reverse complement strand
CATCGGTCACATGGTGAAACGAAATTGATGACGTGAGTGACAGCGTGGGCATGTAACAAAGTGCGTACACAATCAACAACGGATAGAATCTGCTCCACTCCGTTTGCAATGACACGAAGTACATCACACAACCGCCAACGATGTGCAGTGCCGCGAGCAATCGTTCACTCGCGAAAAACCGGTCTGCGATAATGCCAAGGAAAAAGGGCGACAGGATGGCCGCGATGGCGGTGGCTCCGTACGCACTGCCAATCTGGATGTCCGTGAAGTGGCGCGTGGTGCCCAGGTACGTGCCCATGGTGACAAACCACGCCCCCCACACAAAGAACTGCAGGAACATCATGATCGACAGCCTGGTCCTGGTTCCCATCGAGTTCGCTCCTGATACGTGTCGGGTTCGGTAGAAAACGTTCCGGCCCATTCAACTGCCAATGAGACCGACGCGCGGCAACGTATGCTCTGGGACCGCGCTGGGGAAGAAGCTAGTTTTCCGCATGCTGTCAGAATCTCGTGGTGTTGTCCGGCTTGCGTTACACGTGCAGCCCGGGGCCAAACGCAACTCGGTTGTTGGTATACATGGCGATGCGCTCAAGATTGCCGTGTCAGCTCCGCCGGTGGACGGAAAAGCGAACGACGCCATTTGTATATTTATCGCGGAACTGCTGCGCCTTCCGGTACGCTCGGTCAGCGTAATAGCGGGCGCGACTTCGCGGCGAAAGGTGCTGGCAATCAGCGATGCGAAGTTGGCGGATGTTGAAGCAACAATCACGGAAGCGTTGTCTCGCGGCAGATAATATTCCTGCACAATCGTTCACTCAAACTCGCCCCAGATCATGTCCGACGATCTCAGCTACCCGATTGGCAAGTTTCAACGTCCGGCGTCTCTTGGCACGGGCGAATTCAACAGCGAAGTAAGTCGGCTGGAGACGCAGGCCGAGCGTTTGCGGAGCGTGCTGGAGGGGTTGAACGATTCGCAGCTTGACACGCCATACCGTCCGGGCGGTTGGACGGTGCGCCAACTCGCGCATCACATTGCCGACAGCCACATGAACATGTACATCCGATTGAAGCTCGCATTGACGGAAGACAATCCGACCATCAAGCCGTACGATCAGGATGCGTGGGTGCTGCTGTCAGATACACGCGAGATTCCGATTGCGACTTCTGTCGGCATTCTCGACGCCGTGCAGCAGCGCGCATTGTCAGTGTTGCGCAACATGTCTGAAGCGGATCGCGCGCGCACATTCATGCATCCAGAAAACGGTCCAACGCGCCTTGATCAAATGACGTCGCTCTACGCATGGCACGGCGATCATCATATTGCGCATATCAAGAACTTGCGGACGCGCATGGGTTGGTAAGCTGCCTAAGGTTTCCCCTCAAGAATCTTCCCACTCGCGCCACCAACCATCACGCTCGTACTGCCCGCGCGAATGAATAGCGTGTACAGCGGAACGTTTGTCGGCACAGCAACCGCGCGCCACGTGATGCCGTCAAAGCGCAACATAGTTCCACTGTCGCCGGCGGCATACACTTCTGTTGGGCCACGTCCCCACACGGAACGCAAATCGCGTTTTGTCGGAACCGTCTGTTGCCGCCATTCTTTGCCGTCGTAACGGAGCATCGTTCCCGTATCACCCACAACAAAAATATCGTTGCGTGCCGAACCCCAGACTGCGCGCAAGCGCTGGGTTGATGGAACCGTTTGCTTCACCCAATCCGCACCGGTGGAACGCAGCACCAGACCGCTATCGCCGACTGCATAAATGTTCCCGTTGTCGGTTCCCCACACTTGTCGCAAGAAGCGCTGTGTACCGCTGGACTGCTGAATCCAACCGCCAATACCGGAACGCAAAATGATGCCGCGCTCTCCCACCACGATGTAATCGTTGGGTCCCGCATTCCAGATTGATCGCAACAACAGCGTTGTTGGCGTTGTTTCTTTCAGCCAACTCGTACCGTTGTAGCGAATAAGAGCGCCGGTATCTCCAACGGCCACAATGTCTGTCGGGCTGTTTCCCGCAATTGCGTACAAATCCGGAACGGACGGCACCTGTTCAAACTTCCATCCGGTTGCATCTTCGCGCACAACTGCGCCGCCAAATCCAACTGCCAGTGCATCGCCCGTTGGTGGTGCCCATATGGATAAAAATGATGGATCAGAAATTTCGTAGGATGCGGTAGCACTCGCACCAACACCGCGAAGTCGCGCCACAGTGCCGTACCACCCAATGACGCGAAACGAACCGTCAGTCAGCGGCACAATGCCGCGAAAATTCTGTCCTAAACCAATCGGGAGTGCGCGCCAGCTTGATCCATCGTATTGCCAGATTGCACCCGTGTTACCAACGGCATACACATCATTTGCCGCGCGTCCACTGATACCGAACAAGTTGAGATGATTGAGCGTCGGCATCGCCTTCCAACTCGTTCCATCAAAGTGCGTGACGAATCCATCGGTACCAACTGCAAAGATGTCAGTTGGTGATGAACCCCAAATGCCAAAGAACGGCGTGCCGGTATTACTCTGCACTGGCTGCCAATTGAGGCCGCTGAATTTCAGAATCGTTCCGTTGTTTCCAACGGCCCACAAGTTGTTGCGCGACGTTCCCCAAATTCCCCATAAATCCGAACTGGTGCCGGAACTTTGCGCGGAGAATCGTACGCCGTCCCATCGCAGAATCACGCCCTGATCACCCAACACATACACTTCGTTCGCGCTCAATCCCCATACTTCAAGCAGCGTAACGTTTGGTGATCCACCGACGGCCTGAAACGTTGCGCCGTTGTAATGCAGAATCGTTCCGTTTTCGCCAACAGCCCACGCATCGTTGGGACTCGAACCCCACATGCCCAGCAGCGTGACATTCACGCCGGACGGTACGAGTTGCCACGCACCACCATTGACGCTGCGCATGATCACGCCCAACTGACCTACGGACCACGTCGTTCCCGCGCCGTCATCCCAAACACCAAGCTGCGTCACGTCGGTAAATCCGGCCCGCGACAAACGCCACTGCGCGACTCCAGGCGCCAACGTTGTCACGCCCACGTCCACGGTTCCGGAGACCGTTCCGATTGTCGCCGTGATATGCGAAACACCTGGCGCCAATCCAGACACGACGCCGGCTGCGCTCACCTGAGTTACCGCTGGCGCATCACTCGTCCACGTGACGATAACATTCGAAACCAGCGCGCCGCTGCTGTCACGCGCTTCGACGGATAATGGCCGGTCTTGCCCAACCTGCAAAAACGAGCCGCCGGGAGAGACAATAACTCTTGCGACCTTTCCTTCATTCGCGGGCGGCGGAGTGATGCCCGGGGTTTTGTCCTGGCAAGCTGAAAGCGCAAAAAA
>JBDTTO010000556.1:0-3356 GCA_039930585.1 Gemmatimonadaceae bacterium | reverse complement strand
GCATCGACGGCATTGAGATCCGGACGCGTACCGGTTGTCGCGTGATAGTAATAAGTGCCGGCGCGACCCGCTGCGAAATGAAACTCGCGCGTTTCACCTGGCACGATGATCGTGCTGTCGGGCATCGCAATGTCATTGTGCGTGGCAAGCCCGCGCATGATCAGCGGCTCTCCCAGGCTGTTGGTGACAGAGGCATCTATGGTGACCCCTTCCGTCACCCGAATCATCGGACCGGGCGCAGAAAGTCGTTTGCCACGTTCCGCAAACGCACGAACAACTACACCGCGTGCGGTCTCAGCGTCGGGAAACCACTCGCCCTCGCGCGCTTCGAGATGGATCGTGAGCACGCCATTGGACAACACGCCAGCCGCCGTGCGGTTGTCGTTCGCAACAACTCGTTCTGTCGGCGGCACGTCGAGCATTGCCAACAGTGGGAAGAACGCCAGAAACCTGATGGCCGTGGAGATGCGCATGCATGACTCCAATAGTGAGTGCCCCAACTTAGCGCCTCACTGGGCCAGCGTCAGGATCAGATGTGGTCTCCATCACCACCGCATGCACACTTCAACCCTCTGCAATCACCGCAATCGAGATCTTCATTCCCTTTGGCCGAATCGGCAACTTCGCACCCTGCCGCGCTGGCGGATAGACCGGAAACCAACGCATCCACTCTTCGTTGAATCCGGGAAAGTCTTGCTCTTCGGCCAGGACAAATGTCGCACTGACGATCGCGTCCATCGAACAACCGGCCGCAACGAGTATTGCCTGCACATTCGTCAGGCATTGGTGTGTCTGTTCCTGAATTGTTTCGCCGCGCACTTCGCCCGTGGCTGGATCGAAAGGTCCCTGACCGGACACAAATACAAGACCAGCGGCTTTCACCGCCTGACTATACGCCGGCGACGTTGGCGCATTCGCGGTTTGAACAGTGATTCGTGGCATCGATTGTCCGCAAAGTGTGGAGACGCACTCACAACCGAACGCAGTTGGAGCCGTTTGATTCAGGGCTGTTTCCGACATGGACGCCCGAGTGAAATGGACGCTCCGCATTGTAATAAGCGTATGGCACGGTCGTGTTGGATAATCTCGAACTCGCTCGTCACGCCGATCTCACTCCGATCGCATCGCTTCCATTGGCGAAACACGCACCGCGCGCGCTGCCGGTGCGATTGAGCCCGCAACCGCGACGAGCACCACAACAAATGCCGCGCCGGACAACATGAGCGGATCGGCCGGCTCAAGCCCAAACAACATTGCGCGCATTGAGCGCACGGCAGCAAAGGCGATAATCAGTCCAGGAATTCCGCCCATTAACGCGAGTCGCAACGCCTCACCGGTAACGAGTCCGGCAACCTGACGTCGGTCAGCACCAAGCGCGAGGCGAAGCCCGATTTCCCGTGAGCGCTGCGCAACGCCGTACGCGAGAAGCCCGTGTATGCCAACGGCTGTGAGCAACAGCGCAACCAACGCCAGCGCGCCAAGTACGCGTACCTGCGCGAGTCGTGCGACGCTCTGTCCAGCCACCACTTCGCTAAGCAGGCGCACATTCGAAACAGGTTGGTCGGGATCAATGCGCGAAACGATACTGCGCACTGCAGGCACGAGATCGGCTGAATTGCGCGAACGAATCACGAGATCTTTCGGACCATAAAATTCACCAATACCATCGGGCGACTGGCCCGCGGGCAGATACATCTGCGGTTCGCTGGTTCGCTCGAGTCCGCGTACGCGAATGTCGCGCACAATTCCAACGACAGTGCGACGCTCGCCGCGCATAATGAATTCGCGCCCAAGCGCATCCCGCCCCGGCCAATAACGCTCGGCGAACGATTTACTGATTACCGCGATGCGCGCGCGCGTTGTGTCGTCAACCCACTGGACGTCGCGTCCACCTTCAAGCGCAACACCAATCGCGGCAAAGTATCCCGGAGTGACGATGCGCCAACTCACCGTCGCGTTTTGTGTTGTACGCGTTTTTTCACCGGGCAGCGTTGCGCCGGTAATGCCACCGGTCATTTCCATCGGAAGCCCGCTCGTGTAGCCGGCCGCCTCGACGCCAGGCAGAGTCTGCACTTCGTCCAGCACACGTTTGTAGAACGCGTTCTTCTCGGATGCTTTCGCGTAACGCGTTTCCGGCAACGCGGTTCGCATTGAAATTGCACCTGCGACAGCAAATCCTGGTTGAACGTCTTGCACGCGCCATACTGCACGAATCAGGAATGCGCTTGAAGTCAACAAAACAACCGACACCGCAATTTCCACACTGACCAGTGTGCGACGCAGCCGTTGACGACGCCCTCCACCGCCAACGCCCGATCGCAATGTGCTGAACACATCACGTTGACCAGCGCGCCATGCCGGAATTACGCCTGCACCAATACCAACTGCCGCAGTTACAAGCGCCGCCAAAACAAAGATGCGACTGTCGATCGCACCGTGCTCGGCAAGCGGCAACGTTGACGGCACAAGATGGGCGAGTAGTGGCACCGTCAGAATTCCGACACCTAGTCCAACAACACCACCCAGCAACGCCAACAGTGTGCTCTCTGTCAGCATCTGCCGCACCAACCGTTCGCGACCGGCGCCAAGCGCTGCCCGAACGGCAAGTTCTTTTTCGCGAGATGCCAATCGCGTGAGATGCAGGCTGCCAAGATTCGCCATGGTCAACAGCAGCAGACTTAAACTCGCACCACATAACGCCAGCAGAATCATCCGAAACCGCGGCGACATTTCATCGCGTTGACGAAAGAACGAAAATCCGGTTTCTGCATTGGTTTCCGGATACTCTTTCTCGAGTTGTCCAGCAATGGTCTTTATTTCACTGAACGCCTGCTCAAACGACACGCCCGAGCGCAAACGTCCGATGCCCTCGAGAATGTTGTTGCGACGATCACTCGCGTCCTCTTCCGTGATTACAAGTGGGCGCCACAATCGCGTTTCCGCATTCGGAAACGAAAACTCGGGTGGCATCACTCCAACAATGACGTGCGGTGCGCCATCAAGCCGAACGCTGCGACCAACGATGGACGCATCGCCACCGAACTGTTCCTGCCACAGCGCGTAGCTGATCACGAACACCGATGGATCGGCGCGATCATTCACGGTGAGCAATCGACCCAACTGAGGAGCAACGCCAAGCATCGGAAGTATCTCACCGCCAACGGACGCGGACACAACACGAACCGGCGCGCCAACGCCCAGTATGTTTACGGCGTTGCGCTTGAACGCGCCAAGTGCGGAGAATGAGCGAGAGCGTTCTGCGACATCGCGAAAATTCGATGGCGAAATCTGATTGTTGCAGCCCCAGCCACCGCCTTCGCGCGGCCCTTCACAGAGGCGGACGATTTCATCAGGCG
>JBDTTO010000555.1:0-3364 GCA_039930585.1 Gemmatimonadaceae bacterium | reverse complement strand
ATGATCAGTGGCTACAACACCGGTTGGACGCAGATTTTTGAGAAGGCGTACGCGGCGGCGTGTGTGGCGAAGTCGTAGCGGACTGCGTAAACGAGTTGCCCGACTGAGGTCCGTCGTCGAAATTCGGCAGCATGACTGCACTGCCTATTGAGTCGAAAGCGCTCGCACCGGAAACAATCAGGAAACTGCGCGAGCTGGCTACGCGCTGGACCGATGTTGGCGCTGCCGAACGCGCAAATTATCAGGTGTACCTGATGGAACTGTGCGAAGCCATTGGCGTCGAGCGTCCTCGGCCCGCGGCCGTTGGTGGTCGATTGGCGGAGGGCGTGGCTTACCAATTTGAATTCCCGGTAAAGACGACAACACGTGACGGCGTCGTCAGCACGAATTTTATTGATTTGTACAAGTCCGAATGTTTCGCGCTTGAAGCCAAGCACGCGCTTGAAGGTTCGAGCACCACCACCTTGCTGACGAAAGCGTTTGGCCAGGTGGCGAACTATGCAAAAGATCTCAGCGAACGCCCGCCGTACATCATGGTGTTGGATGTTGGCAAGACGCTCATTGTGTGGGATCGTTGGGCGGGAACGTACGGCGGCTTTCATCTTGGACAGCGCATTGATCTCAAGACATTAGCCGATCAACCGGACAACGTTGCGCTGTTGCGCGACATCTGGAACGATCCCGGCGTGCGTGATCCGCGTCGTTATTCTCAACGCATCACCGTTGAAATTGCGGGATTGTTAGCCGAGTTGGCGGCAACACTTGAAGCACGCGGTCACGATGCAGAACATGTTGCGCGCTTCTTGATTCGTTGCGTGTTCAGCATGTTTGCCGAAGACGTGCATTTGTTGCCACAGAAAGCGTTCACACAATTGCTGGATGCGGTTGCAACGTCGGGCCCGCAGGCATTTGTGGACGCGGCCGAAAATTTGTGGAAGGCAATGGATTCGGGAAAGATGTTTGGCGCGCACAAACTGCTGCGTTTTAACGGACACTTTTTTGCAGATGCTGAAGCGTTGCCGTTGGACAAGGCCGAAGTGGCGTTGTTACGACGCGCGTCCGCGGCGGATTGGTCGGCGGTTGAGCCTTCTATTTTTGGAACGCTGTTGGTGCGTGCGTTAACGGCCGAAGAACGTCATCGACTGGGTGCCGAATACACACCGCGGGCGTTTATTGAGCGATTGGTGCGTCCAACTGTTGAAGAACCGGTGCGTGAACGGTGGACAGCCGTGCAGGCCGAAGTATTGCAGCTCACGGAAACCAAACAAGCGAAAGCCGCCCGCAAATTGGGCAAGGACTCGGCCGACACGCGCAAGGCGAAAAAGAGTGTGCTTGATTTTCACGCGTGGTTGCGTGGATTGCAGATTCTTGACCCAGCGTGTGGCAGCGGAAACTTTCTGTACGTGACCATGCACACGCTGAAACGTGTGGAGGTCGAAGTATTTCGTTTGCTACGCGAGTTATCTGGCGGCCAGTTGGATGCGCGTTTGTCCGAAATTGATCCCAGTCAGTTTCACGGCATCGAAGTGAAAGCGTGGGCACGCGAAATTGCGGAGCTCACGTTGTGGATTGGGTTTCACCAGTTCTGGCGTCAACAGCATGGTGATGTGCAGCCGGATGAACCGTTGTTGCGTGAGACGGGCACGCTTGAGCATCGCGACGCCGTGCTGGCGTGGGATTCAATTCGACATGTGCCGGCAAAGGACAGGCCGGATCCAACGCCGCGCATTGTGCATCCGGTGACGGGACAGTTGGTGCCGGATCCGAAAGCGAAACTCAAGTACTTCGAATATGTGGGGGCGCGGCAGGCGGAGTGGCCGGAGGCGGATTTTATTGTGGGGAATCCGCCGTATTTGGGGCAGGCGAGACAGCGGGATGCGTTTGGTGATGGGTATGTGGATGCGTTGCGGCGTGTGTACAAAGATGTGCCGGACAGTGCCGACTTTGTTATGTATTGGTGGTACCGCGCGGCAAAGGCGGTTGATTCTGGAACCACTCTCCGTGCTGGCCTGATTACAACCCAAGCCATCACGCAGACGCAGAATAGACGAATTCTGGAGGGTGCAGCGCTTCACGGCGTTCGTGTGTGTTGGGCTATTTCCGACCATCCGTGGAGCGACGGAGATGGTGCCGAAGTCCGTGTAAGTATGACAGTTTCGACAAAGGAGCCATCAAGCGCGAAACTGCTCGCAGTTCGGCGTACGCGATTCGCGCAGGGTGACGTACCGATTGTCTCCGAAGCAGAAGTAGCGCGACTCAATGCCGACCTTACAATCGACGCCGATGTCGTTGGAGCATCGGCGCATCCACTTGAATCCAATTCCCGTCTCTGTTACAACGGCTACAAACCGCACGGGACCGGGTTCCTTCTGGAGAGTGATGAAGCGAAGAAGTTGGTCGATGCAGACGCAATGAATGCAGAAGTCTTAAAACAGTACAGGAATGGCATGGATATCGCCACGTACCCTCGTAACGTATGGATCATCGATTTCGGTTTTCTGGATGAACAGCAAGCGCGTCGTTATCCGCTTCTCTTTGACATCGTTCGGTCGCGTGTCAAACCTGAACGAGACGCCAACGCTAGAGCGGTCTATCGCACGTATTGGTGGCGATTTGGTGAGGCACGACGTGATTTGAGAAGTGCGTTAGCGAACTTGCCGCGATACATCGTTACGGTAAAGACTGCAAAGTTTCGTACGTTCACGTTCTTAGCGAGTGACATCGCGCCTGACGATAAGCTCGCGTGCATTGCGTCCGATTCCGCATTCTACTTGGGCGTTCTCTCGTCTTCGATCCACATCGCGTGGTCATTGGTAGCGGGGAGCTCTCATGGAATCGCAGGCACGCCATCATACGATAAGGGAAGTTGCTTCGATGCATTTCCGTTTCCAGAATCTTCTCCTCGAGCCGCGCTCGCCATTGCTGGCGTTGCATTAGGGATAGATTCCCACCGACGTAACGCGCTGTCGAGAGGTGCGCGTTTCGGTAGTACCGCGTTGTACAACGTCATCGCGAAACTGCGCAGCAACGAACCACTCACGCCGAAGGAACGTGCGATTCACGAAATCGCCGCGTGTGGTGTGTTGCGCGACATGCACGATGAACTCGACAAACTTGTCGCCGACGCATACGGCTGGCCGTGGCCCATGCCGGATGCAGAAATTCTCGATCGTCTCGTTGCGTTACATGACGTGCGCGTAGCCGAGGAAGCGCAGGGCATTGTTCGATGGCTGCGTCCGGAATTCCAGAATCCACAAGGTAAGAAGTCAGCCAAGGCCGCGACCCAAGAAAAGCTCGCCACCACCGATGAGCCCGATGATGCCGCCGTCGCCGCCCCCGCCGCCGCCACCTGGCCCAAGAAGCT
>JBDTTO010000554.1:0-3367 GCA_039930585.1 Gemmatimonadaceae bacterium | reverse complement strand
CGCACGCGTTCGGGCGACAGCGGTTCAAAATCCAGCGCGACTGATGCGTTGGCCGCAACCACATCCGCCTTGCCACCAGCGGGTGTGGTGAGAATCAGCAACGTGTCCGATGCCGGTCGCTGCAGATATTTGTCGAGCTGTGCGCGCGCCGCTTTTTTCAGCGCACCAATGTCGCGCAGCACGACCGCGCGTCGTTCAGCCAGCATCGGTGGCGTACCCAGCACGTCGTTCACACCTTCGGCGTCGAGTTCGTTGCCTCGGCGATAATCGCAATTGAAATCGCGCGATGATGGATCAAGCGCCGCGTTCAACAGGTCGTGAATGGCCTGATCCTTCAGGTAATCGTCGTCGCCAAACAGATAGTAGACCGGCGCAAAGGTTTTGCTTTGCACGGCGGCCAGGACGACGCGCTGGGGCGACGATTCGCGTTTGGGTTCGGCACGGGGCGGCATCCCCGAAAGATACTCCCGTCCTTAGGCGGAGGCAGCCAAATGCGACCACTGGCTTCGACCTGCGGCATTTCGATCCGGGCGCGCCAACCGCTGCGGTACTTGATGCGCCAAAGCGCCGGCCCCTCAGCTACTCCGGAAGTAACTCAACCGCGATGGCGTTGCTGAAGACGGGCTGCCCGCCAACGAACACTTTGCCGCGCAGCGAATATTGGCCCGACTTGAGATGCAGCGCTCCATTACGATCAGCGCCGTACCAGATCCGTTCGTTGGTGAGAGATTCGCCCGGTTTAATCAACTGCGACCCATAAATGGCCGGGCAGGCAGTGTCTTCATCAACGACCACTGTCTTGGTTCCGCTGATGACGTCAAACAATGACTGACAACCATCCGGTGCAATTGAGATAGGAGCCGCACTGTGGTTCGTGATTGTCACGCGGACTTTCGTGCCGTCGGCCGGTCGAAACGCGACCTGCGAAACGCTTAGTGAGGCGATGACATAACCATCTGATATTTCAGCAGGATTTTCGTCGCAAGCGG
The DNA here is from genome assembly GCA_039930585.1 of Gemmatimonadaceae bacterium. Classification (GTDB taxonomy): domain Bacteria; phylum Gemmatimonadota; class Gemmatimonadetes; order Gemmatimonadales; family Gemmatimonadaceae; genus Gemmatimonas. The sequence goes on along the minus strand of JBDTTO010000554.1, from coordinate 2,378 downwards.
CCACTGTCGACAACAGCACGGCGCTTAACGCAGTTGTGATCAGGGAGCGCGCTTTCACGGCAGGATCTGGATGGAAAGCGGCGTACTCACAATCGCTCCGACGCTTGTATTCACTCTGGAGCGCACGCTGTACGCACCGGAGTTCAGCATCACCTGAAGCGTGCGATTTTCTCCATGCCAGACTTCCTTGAACTGTCGGGTTTCTCCCGCAGCAAGCACAATTGGTGAGAACGCAACTGCAGCACAAATCGGTTGACCGGGCGCAACGAGGTGGGATCCGCTGGACACTTCGAAATACGCCACACAACTGGACTCGGCGATTACAACGGTAGTCTCACCGTTGTTCACGATTGATGTAGTAAACGTTGTTGTATCGCCAGAACGAAACTGTGCACGCGACGCCGTCATATTCACACTCAGATCAGCGGCAGTGGATTGTGTTGGCGAGTTGCACGCGTTGGCGGATACTCCCAGTGTCGCGATGGCGAGTGCGCGCATCAAGCAAGGCGTTTTCATTTTGGCAAAATCTCAATGGGTGTGAAGTTGCTAACCAGAGGTCCTCGATCTGTTGTTACCACTCCGCGCATGGAATATTTGCCCGGGCTCAACATCACTGCATAGCCGTAATCCTGGCCAATCCACAGCTGTGCGAAATCACGTGTCTGGCCTGCCGACAAGAGGTACGAACCATTGTCGCCGAAGCATCCCTTTTTGGTAGCTGTATCTTCGGTCGCGGCGCGTTTCACTTCGAAGGCAAATGCGCAAGCCGGCACCGTGATCATCACCGACCTCGAGTCGTTGTTGGTAACGGACACCGTGATGGTCGTGGTATCACCGGTCATGAATTCGGGACGCGATGCGTTTACCGAGACACTGACATTATCGATTGATTCGCTGATCGAATCATCACAGGCCGATGCAACCACCACACCGGCACATACTGTAATGGTGCGCAAGAAACTTGAGTTCATCGTCGACCTCAATGTTGGCGCTAACGCGGTAACACCGGCGTGATGTCATCGCGCGTACAAATTGTTTCACGCGATGGACTTCGGGGCGGGCGCCGATGCCGGTCGTAACTGCAACTGCTGCTGCACAAACACGAAGCGGACCGAAAATTATCTGGTCCGCTCTAAGTACTTCCTCAACAATTGATTGATACGTTTCGTCACCCGCTCACATGCGTGCACATGCGTGCACAAGCACCGCGCGATGATGATTCGCGTATGCGACTCAGTCGCGCAGTGACTTGACCGCTGTAAACTCACTGTTCACCAACTGTGCGGGCGCATCATCAACCATCAACGCTGCAGGCCACATGGGATTGCCCGTGGACATCGCCTGCACCATCTCCGGCGTCAAACGAATGGGCTGCAAGGTCGTATCAACGGTCGTCCGTTCAATGGCGGCCGTTGATTGCGAAACCGCGATTTCGTCATGGTGCGAAGACTGCCGCCACGCGTAGGCACCCATCATTAACACACTCGCCGCAACGGCCGACAACAACACCGGCTGCTTCGTGACCGCGCGATTGGGCGATTTGAAATCACGCTCGACCATCAGCGAACGCTCGCGCTGCGTCTCGGCGCGCGTTTCGTCCAGGCGGGCCTGCATTTTTTTGCGGAAGTCGGCCGACGGTTCAATGACCGACATGTTGCGAACCAGCATGAGCGATCGGCGCACCATGGTGTCATGGGCAGCGCAACTATCGCACGCCATTACATGGCGTTGGGCCGCGGCCATTGTGTCGCCGGGCAGCGTATCATCGAGATACGCGAAGTGCTGTTTTCGGAACTCGCGACAGTCCATTTCTACCTGATGCAAAGCGAGGCTCAGCTGTGACGGAGGCGTCAGACCTGTGCGGGGATACACGTCCCCCTGACACTGGTTCCGGAAGTTTCGTACGCGCACGCAAACTACGCATTACGGCTTCGTTACGCAGCTGAGACTTCCCGCCTACGTCTATTGAGACGGCTGAATCAGGCCAATCTTCACATTTTCAGACTTCGGCCTGCCCCGAAATCGCTCGGGGCAGGTTTTCAAAGGCCGGTGCGCTACACTCCGGCCCTAAAAGCTATTTTGCTATTTCACCTATCGCACCAACGGCGCGATAATGTCCGCGAAGGCCGTACGCGCGCGGTTGAGGCGCGATTTCACCGTGCCCAGGTTCACACCCGTGATCTCAGCGATTTCTTCGTAAGACTTGCCTTCCAGCTCGCGGAGGACGAACACCTCGCGATGATGCACCGGCAGACGACCCACTGACTGTTCGACCATCTCGCGCAGGTGACGCTTGCGGAACAGATCGTCCGGGCGTGACTGCGTGTCTTCGAACTGCAACGGGCGATCCTCGTCCTCGAACTTGGCCTTGATGGCCT
>JBDTTO010000553.1:0-3376 GCA_039930585.1 Gemmatimonadaceae bacterium | reverse complement strand
GGATGCCGCCCATCATGACGTACACGACATAGAGTGGCAGCACAGGCGACGACACGCCGCCAGTTGCCCACGCCCGTTGCGTCACCAACCCCACCTGCCCGAGTACGAAAATCCAGCTCGCGAAAGTGGTGTAGCCTCGGCGGCTGAGCAAGAGTACAACACCGACGATCAGCGTCAGTCCGACAAGCGAGACGAGCCGTCGACTCGCAGATGACGGCTCGATGACCATCAGGATCAGGAGCGCGGTTCCTACAAAAACAAGCGTGCCGAGGCCCACCGCACGCAATCGTTCTGCGCGCAGCCGCTCGGATTGACCGGAAAAGATTTGCGCGCGGATCCACTCGCGCATTGCCGCAAAGGGCGAAAACAATGTGGTTCTCGATCGGGAAAACTGGCTTGCACGCCGTTCCGCTTGAACCTCTCGCGCGGTTCAACGTTCTGCAACTCGGCATCGCTTACGCGTGAAGGTTCAAGTAATTGACGACCGGAAATGTTCGCGCTCATGGTGGGAGCGCGACCGACCGGCAATCAGGGACTCTTTGCGGATACGCCCAGCGCCTGCGCCCATACATCGGCTTTGAAACCAAGCAGCAGTTCATCGCCGGCATCAAGCACTGGCCGTTTGATCAAATTTGTTTCGGCGAGAATCAGTTGTTTTGCACGCTTGGCATTGATGTCGGCCTTGTCGCTTTCCGGAAGTTCCTTGAATGCTGTCGAGTTGCGATTGAACACATTCTCCCAGCCGGCGCGTGTGAACCAGTCGTCGACAACTTTGGGATCGAGCACTTCTTTACGATAATCGAAGAAGTCGTGCGCGATACCATTCGCGTCAAGCCACTTCAACGCATTGCGCACCATGTCGCATGTTTTAAAACCGTACAGTCTGACAGCTGATTTCTTTTTCACGATGCGCGGTTAGCTGCGTTTTGCCAGAAGCACGGCGTCAACTTCAATATCAAAGCCAACGAGATTCGATTGCGTCAACGTTCGCGCGGGATAGGGATCGCTCACGTATTCCTTGTAGATCGCGTCAAACTCTTTGGCGTCTGACGGATTTTTCAGAAACACTCCAACACGAACTGCATCTTTAAGCGACAGTCCTGCAGCATTCGCGCAGGCTTCAAGATTGTCCATCGTCATACGCGCCTGAAAGGCAAACGGCTTATCGCCGTGGCGCACATTGTCGCGATCGCGCGGTGTTTGTCCGGCGAGAAACACCAGTCCACCGGCTTCAACCGCAATGTTGTACGAACCGGCGGGTAGCGGAGCAGTATCACTCGTAAAGGCCTTGCGTGTCATCGACTGTTCCTTGATTTGTTCGTTAGTTGATCGCGCAGCTCACGCCTTGTAGCGATCGACCAACTGCGCAATGCGCGAAGCGGCTTGCACCGATGCTTGATGGTTCTGCGAAAAGTTGAGACGAATGCTGTCGTTCGTGTCGGGGCTGAATTCAGTGCCAGGCGTAACCGTGACACCCGCTTGCACACGTAGCGCGCGCACAAAGTCGTGCAGCGGAATATTCAGCTTTGGCAATCGCGGAAAGAGATAGCTGCCAGCCTGCGGCGTACGTGCGGCCAGACCAGGCACCGCTCGAAACACATTGAGTAAATCGTCACGCAACGCTTCGTGTTGCGCCGTGCGTTCCTGCAACCATCCCGCGGGTTCGGCAAACCATGTACGCAAAACCGCCTGCGAATATCCGGGCGCACGAAGCGACACGATGGCCTGCAATTTCTCCATACGATCGATCACATGTGACGCGCCAAACGCCACGCCCAGTCGATACCCGCTTAACGATTCGGTTTTGGACGGCCCCATGATAGTTACAACATTTGCCGCATCAATCGACGACGCACGCAAATGCGTGTACGTATTTCCGGTATACAGAAGGCGCGAGTACAACTGATCGACAATCACGGCCACATCGTACTTCATCGCCAACTCGGCGATTCGGGCAATTTCGACCGCCGAATAAACCACACCGGTCGGATTATTCGGATTTGAAAACAGGAATGTTTTTACGCCCGACTTGAACGCGTCTTCCAGCTGTCCAAGATCGAGACCGGCGTCATCGGTGCGCGACAAGTAATCCATCCGCACGGGCACGATGATACCGCCCAGAAATTCCACCAGTTTGCGATTCGCGAAGTAGTCGGGGCGCACAATGGCCACACGATCACCCGCATTCACTGTCGCGCCCAGTGCGAGAAACAACGCGCCTTGTGTACCGGGTGTGATGATCAGTTCCCGCGCACTCGACACCGGCTTACCCGTAAATGCCATCAATCGCTCGGCCACACGCTCGCGCAGTTCTGCGCCGCCGCGGTACTCGGTGTATGCCTGTGAACCACCGCGTTGTACGCCGGCGGCAAATTCCTCGAATGCACCAGGCGTTGGGGCAAACGCGTTCTCGTTTACATCGCCGTGAGAAAAGTCGACGGGCGTTCCCGGCAACGTGTCGCCGTGCAAGTTGGAGTCCTGACGGGCTCCGCCCTGTCGCACTTCCTGGCCCGGCGCGTGATCGGTGCCGAGTTTCGCGAATTTTTCGGTGATTGTTGGCATGGGGTGATGATACGCTGGGCGCGTGGGAATTGGAATTCGGAGAAGCACCTGAGACCGATCACAGCGTCCAATCCGCCGGACTTCGTGGTCTTGTGGGTGAGCGCGCGGCACATCGCGTACTGCGAACTAATACCGATACCGTTCAATAACCGGCACGTCATTTTCATCGGGACGCCAACCCCACAGCCGATTTCGCGACGCTTGCATGAGATTCAAACCGGATGGAACGCGAACCAAAGTCTCGAATACGCCGGTTGGTGAGAGGCGCCACCAATAGGAATCCGCGCCAGTTGTTGGTGCACCCGGTTTAAGCCAGATCGTTCCGTCAAGTCCGGTGAGCAATGCAGTAACTGCTGGCCATGTGGGCGGTCGGATCAACGAATCGGCAATCATCTTGCGATCACCAGCCAGACGCATCGCGCCGCGCGCGATAATCGGCTTCGCAAACGAATCGATCATCTGCCGTACGTGTGCATCGGTGATGATGTTCGGTTTGTACGTAAGTCTCTTCGACCACAGCGTGTCGCCGCGCAGTCCGGCCGAAGTGAGCGTGATCGCGCCGGACGATGAAAGTCCTCCTGGCAATTCCTGCGATTGAATCGCAATCACGGATTGACCGTCGGCGGAAATGGATGGAATGGGCGTCGCAATAAACGGCTGGTCACGGCGCGTTGTCGCATATGGTTTTGCGCCTTGCGCAGCAACAATGCTCAACCGGTAGCCAAGCTGTGGTGCAGCGCTTCTCACTCCCAATATTTTGTTCAAAAGCATGCCCTTCTCGTCCACGTGCGCAAACTGAAATTGAAGTGTGCGC
>JBDTTO010000552.1:0-3379 GCA_039930585.1 Gemmatimonadaceae bacterium | reverse complement strand
GCACCCCATCAGGCGTTGCCGGCAACGCACCGGCGCGTGGCGATGCAACAGGGCCGGCAGCGGACCGCAAATGGGCCGACTCGGTACTGGCCACGCTCGACCTGCGTGACAAAGCGGCACAAATGGTGTGGGTGTGGACGTTGGGCGACTACACGGCGGTCGATAATCCGACGTGGTTGACCATGGAAAAACTGGTGCGCGACCAACATTTGGGTGGTGCGATCATTTCCGTGGGTGGGCCTGCTGATATCGCGGTCAAAACAAACGCACTTCAGCGAGTGGCCAAAGTGCCACTGCTCCTCGGCGCTGATCTCGAAACGGGCGCAGCATTTCGCGCGCGTGGCGGATATTTCATTCCGAACGCGATCGATCTGGGTGGCGCGACAGCGTTTCCGTACGAGATGGGAATTGGTGCGACACGCGACACAGTACTCGCGTACGAAATGGGCCGCGTAACCGCAAAGGAGGGGCGCGCGCTCGGTCTGCACATGGCGTTTGCGCCCGTGCTTGACGTCAACAACAACGCCAAAAATCCGGTGATCAGCGCGCGCTCATTCGGCGAAGATCCGAAACTTGTTTCCGAGATGGGGCGCGCATTCATTCGTGGCATTCAGGACAACGGGATGCTTGCGACCGGCAAACATTTTCCGGGACACGGCGATACCGAGCAGAATTCGCACTTGGAACTGGCGCGCGTTACGGCTTCACGCGCGCGTCTCGACAGCGTGGAGTTGATGCCGTTTCGCGAGGCGATTCGTGCGGGTGTTCGTGGCATGATGACGTTTCATGGCGACTTGCCCGCCCTGGACTCCAGCAAAATCGCGGCAACGTTGAGCCCCAAAGTCATGATTGATCTGCTGCGCAAGCAGATGGGCTTCAACGGCATTCTCGTGACCGACGCGCTTGATATGAACGGCGCAATCGGCACGCTGTCGATGGCCGAAGTAACGATTCGTGCGGTGGTCGCCGGCAACGATGTGTTGTTGATGCCATCCAGCGTTCCGGGTGCGATTGACGCCGTTGTGGCCGGTGTGAAAGCAGGCCGCTTTACCGAGGCTCGCGTTGACTCCTCCGTGCGCAAATTGCTCATGGCAAAACACGAATTTGGTTTGCATCGCAATCGCTTTGTTGACGTTGAAGGCCTGCGTACGACCATTGGTGTGGAAGCAAACATGAAGCCGGCGCGAATGGCGGCGGAAAAGGCCATCACATTGGTGAACGATTCGTCGACGCTGGTGCCACTTGGTCAGCGTCCCGCCAACAGCAAGGTCGTCAGCATTTCGATCGCAGCGCGTAACGAAATCAGCGCTGGCGTCGCGTTCAACGCGGAAATCAAAAGTATGTTCACGGGCATGTTGTCGTTGAGTCTCGCGCCCGAGGTGGTCTTTGATGCGACTGCCGGAGCCGCGGCCGGAAACGCGGCGGGTTATCAGGCAAGTCCAACGCCAGCGCTGCTCAAGGGCGCGGTGGACAACGCACTCAATCTATCGCGCGGCGCAGAGGTGGCGTTTGTCTCGTCATACATCGGAGCGAGCACCAACACCGCTACCATGGACGCAACAATCGGCCTTGCCGATCTCATTACGGGACTGCAAAAGGCAGGAACAAAGGTGGTGCTGGTATCATTTGCGAATCCGTATCTCGCAATGAATCTTCCAAAAACTGATGCGCACTTGTTGGCCTGGAGTGCTTCGCCACTGTCGCAACGGGCAGCTGCTCGCGCACTTCTCGGTCGCGCATCAATCACAGGACGACTTCCCATCACCATTCCGGGCATCGCCCCGTTTGGTGCGGGCATACAGCGCATCGTGCGCGTGCCGTGATACAAAAACGCCGCGTTGATGAAAACCTGCATCAGCGCGGCACAATGAGAGCGACTCTTTCGATGCGTGTAAATTGCTAAGGTTTGCGCGCCCAATGCGGCGTCGTCGACCATTGCGTGACATCAAACAATGAAGCGGGCAATTCCACATCAACCTTCCAGTTGCTGTATTCCTCGGTTTGCACCGGTGCTCCCCGCGAGAACATGTCGATCCTGGTTGCAAGCCATCCATTGCCCGCGCGCACATAACCGCCCACGCTCACACTGATCGGCGTCTGGCCACTTCTGACAATCGTGACGTGCAAGAGAACCTTGCGCGCGGTATCAATTGCAAATGTTGACGTCGTCGAATCGGCGGCGCTTGATGCACCAACCACCCACGCAGGCTTTCCTTCAACAATGGTGAGATAACCGCGCGTCAGATTGAAACCGAGTCTGGTGAGTTCCGCTTCAGTTTGTGCAACGGGTTGGACGTATACACTTTGAATGAGTGGAATGAATTCATTCCCTTCGGCGCGTGGTGGGCGTGACTTCCCAGCCAGGACCCGCCACGAACTATCGGCAGTGTACAACACACCCTGGCCGCTGCCGAGATCACCCATGTCAATGCGAAGCTGCGTACCCATCTCGGGCGTGTAACGCATACTCTCCAGCCAGGTCTGCGTCGTGGCTGCCCCGTTGCCTCGATGAAGCGTGGTCTTTTGGGTGAAGGTCAGCGTTTTATACCACTTGCCGACGTAAGCATCATGCATGCGTTGCAGCACGGCGCGCCCGTCAACCGGCGCTGGCGACTGTGCATGGGACACGGCCGGGAACGCAGTGACAAACAGTCCGAGTATCGTGATGGATCGCTGGATCTGTCGCATGGATTTGGGACGGAGCGGGTGCGAAGTCGACGGGCGCGCGTTAACGTAAGTCAGCCATCCGGCAATATACTTCGGCCACAGATAATGACAGTATCTCCGCTGCAGCTCGCAAGTTTGCATCACGTCAGTTCGGTAAGTGCACACATCAAGCGGTCACGCGATTTCTACACGCGTGTGCTTGGTATGCGCCCAATTATTACGACAGTCAATCAGGATGACCCGCGCATGTATCACCTCTTTTTTGGTGATGGCGAGGCCACGCCCGGATCCGACATGACGGTGTTTGACATTCCGCACGCCACGCGCGAATTGCGCGGCAACAACTGCATATCGCTCACGTCATTTCGTGTCAGCGGCGCGAACGCGATGGCATACTGGGTTGATCGGTTGAATGAGCTGGAAATTCCCAACATTGGTATCGCTGAGCGCGACGGGCGAAGTGCGTTGGACTTTGATGATTTCGAAGGCACACAACTTTCCATCATCGATGATGGCGGAGCAGGGCCCGGGCACGCGTGGAACGAAAGCCCCGTTCCAGCGGCGCATCAAATTCGCGGGTTGGGTTACATCACGATTGTTGTTCCCGATCGCGAACCCACGCACGAATTTCTCACGCTCGCACTCGGGCTCACGCACCATCACACGTATCCGTTGGGTGAAGCGCCTGAGTTCAGTGTTCACGTATACAACA
>JBDTTO010000551.1:0-3380 GCA_039930585.1 Gemmatimonadaceae bacterium | reverse complement strand
CGGGCCATGAGCACACCTTGGCCAAACGTGTAGCGGCCATATTTGTCGCGAACCTCTGCTTTTTCCTGCGAGAGATCGAATACCTTGCCCGCGGAATTCTTGTCCAGACGTTTCAGAAAGCCGTCCAGCGTTTGCTGCAGCGCCTGTTCGGCACCGAACCCGATTTGAATAATTTCGCCCGGAGCGATGGTGGCGAAGTCGAGCGAGGATAATGCCTGTTGCGCCGCCGGCAGTTGCGATTCATGGAGCACCACAGCTCCAGTATTCATCAGGACTGGCGACAGGGCCGGTTTCGTCACTTCGTCAATGCTGGTGGGTTTCATATCGCCTCGCTCTGGTATTTCATGATTTGACTTGTATTCTGGCCGCCGTCACGACAAGTGGGCCGAGTGCGGCTTACTGAGTGGGGCCTACCGAGTGCGGCTTCCGGCGTTCGGCGTCCCGCGTACCTGCATACCCACGTACCTGCGGAAGGTATGGTGGCAGCATACGCGACGAGAAGTGCGACAGATTCACGACTTACAAAAACAGTTGCGCACCTCCGCTTCAGGAGGGGAAGTTTCTTCGGCTCGAGGAGATTGCGATCTCCGGGTGAAAGATGACAGCGCCTGGATCATTGCAGCAATCACAATTCCGCTCCACCGGAGACACGCTCATGGGCACACTGCAACTCGATCTTCCTCTGCTCCTGCCCGGAGTGGCCGACGATCAGGATGCATGCGTGGCGCGTCTGGCCGGCCTGCTGGAGGGGCGCGCCGGCATCCAGCGGGTGCATATCGCGCACTCGCACAATGGAGCGATTGTCGAACACGAAATCGGCGAACATCCGGCACACTTGCCGCACGGTGCGGCTTCGTTGTGCATTCACTACGACGCCGAGCAGGTGACGCTGTCGCAGCTGAACGAGCTCGCGAAGGAAGCCGGGGCGTCGGTGACGGGCCGGTATGCGCATGAACTGATTCGGTTCCGCATGATTGGCGCCGAAGATTCGGGTAGACGTATCGAATCGGAATTGCGCAGCATGAAAGGTGTCACGTCTGCCACGGCGAATTTTGCGGAGCAGGTAGTGCGAGTGGAATTCGATCTTACTCAGGTTCAACTCACCGCGATTCAGGCCAGGCTTAAAGAAGTCAATGCGCCAGCCAACAGTGGCAGGCGCTCATGGTACGCACGCAATCGCTCGTTAGCCTGGAGTCTGATTGCAGGCGTGCTGACGTTGGCGGGATGGCTGGTTGGCATGATCGATGGCGTTCCGCGCGCGGTCTCACTTGGCATTCTTGTCATCGCGTACTATTTCGGCGCACGCGCCAACGTCGGGCACCTCATCAAGGACCTGCGCAAGAAACATTTCCATTTCAACATCGATCTGTTGATGGTGGTGGCAGCGATGGGCGCCGCGAGTCTTGGTGCATGGGTTGAAGGCGCATTGTTGCTTTTTCTCTTCAGTCTGGGCCACGCACTACAGCACTACGCAATGGGCCGGGCCCGCCACGCGATCTCGGCGTTGGCTGAACTTGCGCCGCAGACGGCGGTTATTCGGCGAGACGGTGTTGATCAAACGGTACCGATTGCCGAAGTACGCGTTGGTGATCTGGCGGTCGTCAAACCGGGAGAACGGTTTGCAATTGACGGTATCGTGAAAGAGGGAACGTCTGCGGTAAATCAGGCGCCGATTACGGGCGAAAGTGTTCCGGTGGACAAAGCAGCGTCGGATAAGGTGTTTGCCGGTTCGGTGAATGGAGAAGGCGTGCTGATCGTCGAAGTGTCGAGTGCAGTTGGTGATCGCACGCTTGATCGTGTGATCAAACTCGTGACCGAAGCGGGTACGCAAAAAGCGCCGACGCAGCAATTCACCGATCGCTTTCAGAAAGTGTTTGTGCCGGCGGTGCTGTTGTCGGTGATTGCCGTCATTCTCATTCCGCCACTCATTGGTTTCTGGAGTTGGTCGGTGGCGTTCTATCGCGCGATGGCGTTGGTGGTTGCCGCGTCGCCGTGTGCGCTGGCACTTGGAACGCCAGCAGCAGTGTTGTCGGGCATCGCGCAGGCCGCGCGCAACGGTGTGTTGATCAAGGGTGGCGCGCACCTTGAAGCGCTGGGTGCAATTGAAGTGCTTGCGCTGGACAAGACCGGCACGATTACGCGCGGTGAACCGGAAGTCACTGATGTTATCACAAGCGACGGAACCGATCGCGCCAGACTGCTCACAGTGGCGGCGGCCGTTGAACGTCAGTCACAACATCCAATTGCGCGTGCGATTGTTCGCGCAGCAGATGCGGAAAAACTGCAGCTGTTGCAGGTAGACAGCGTACAGTCAGTTACAGGCAAAGGCATTCGTGCGAACGTGCAGGGCGTCGCAACAGAAGTTGGCAAACTCTCGATGTTCGTGGATGCGAATATTCCTCCCGCGTTCATCGTTGATGCTGTGCAGAAACTCGAAGAGGCCGGGCGCACAACGATGGTGGTTCGATCGGCAGGCGGCACGCCTGAATGGCTTGGTGTGATTGGGGTTGCTGATGAACCACGCGACAATGTCCGTGCGACGCTCAATGATCTGCGTGCCGCCGGCATCAAGCACATCGTCATGTTGACGGGCGACAATGCGGGAGTGGCTGCTGCTGTCGCAAAACGTGTCGGGTTGGACGAGGTGCGGGCCAGTCTGATGCCCGAAGACAAGGTGACGGCAATCAAGGATCTCGCATCACGTGGCAGCGTGGCGATGGTCGGTGACGGTGTCAACGACGCGCCCGCGCTCGCGCACGCAACCGTGGGAATCGCGATGGGTGGTGCGGGCACTGCTGTTGCGCTTGAAACCGCTGACGTCGCACTGATGGGAGATGATCTCTCAAAATTGCCATTTGCGATTGGCTTGAGCCGAGGGGCGCGGGCCGTTATTCGTCAGAACCTGTTCGTTTCGCTTGGCGTGATTGTGTTGTTGGTCGTCGCCACGCTCTCTGGATTCGCGCGTATCGGTCCTGCGGTGATTGCGCACGAGGGCAGCACGTTGGTGGTCGTGGTGAACGCGCTGCGGTTGTTGCGGTATCGGCGGACGGCGACTCACTCCGCTTCGCCCATCTCCAGTCGTTCAAAACGCGGATGATCGAAGATCGGCGCGCGCACATCGCCTAGCGCGTCACTAAGTCTCCCCGCGAACCCGGCCACTAACGTATTCATCTTCCGCACGCTGGCCACGAGTTGCGCGTTGTCGCGTGTTTCCCAATACTGCGCTTCGTCGTGCACGACCACGTCGATTCCGCACTTCACTGCGCGGTCGAGCATTTGCACGAGCGACGTGTGGCAGGCTATGAAATGGGCCTCACTGACAGTTGACGCGTACTGCGTTTTGCAGCAGCAGTACCAGAACCAATCGGCATCCGCACCCG
>JBDTTO010000550.1:0-3384 GCA_039930585.1 Gemmatimonadaceae bacterium | reverse complement strand
ATGCCCGGTACTCCCGTTACACCTGCAGCAAAGAAGCCGAAGCCCATGCCCAAGAAGCAGCTGGCGCATTTTGAAAAGCGCCTGATGGAAGAACGCCGGCGTGTGATCAAGGAACTGGGACATCACGGTGACACCTTCGGCCCGAATGCCGAAGAGACCGAGAGCGACACCAGCGCGTATTCGTTTCACATGGCCGATCAGGGCACCGACGCCATGGAGCGCGAAAAAGCATTTCTGTTTGCATCGCAGGAAGGACGTTTTTTGTGGCACATCGATCAGGCGCTGCGTCGTCTGTACCGCACGCCGGAAACATTCGGCAAGTGCCATCAGTGCGGTGAAGACATTGCATTCGAACGGCTGGATGCACTGCCACACGCCCGTTACTGCTACGCGTGCAAGCAACGCGAAGAAGACGCCAAGAAGGGCTGATCGTGAAGTCTTTGCTGTTCTGGCCCATCCTCGTGGTGGTGGTGTTGGTTGACGTCATCACGAAGTCGCTGGCCGTTGCGTTGCTCGCGCCGTCAGGCGTACCTCATTCCGTCATTGGAGAAGGGGTACGCCTCGCGATTGTGTACAATCCGGGTGCGGCTTTCGGATTGTATCTCGGTTCGTATTCGCGCTGGATTTTCATGGCGCTTACGGCCGGCGCGCTGGTCATTTTGTGGCGCTTGTTCAAGTACACGGTCGCAGGCGACTATCCGCGCATTCTCGCTATTTCGTTTGTTGCGGCCGGTGCGATTGGCAATCTCCTCGATCGCATTCGCACCGACTTGGGCGTCGTTGATTTCATCGATGTCGGATTCGGCGCACATCGCTGGCCGACATTCAACGTGGCAGACATGGCCGTCAGCGGCGGTGCGCTGCTGTTGGCGTTTGTGTTGTGGGGCGAAGACAAACGCGCGGCACTTGCCGCCGCTGCTGCACCAACGCCGTCGCAAGCTTCCGTTCCAAATTCCACCGTCTCGTCACTGGCCTCTGCGCCTATGACGAGTACCGACAGCAGTGAACATTCGTGAGTACATCTGTGTCGCCATCGCCCGCCGAAGTGACGAACAAATCAAGCACTGCGATCAGCGCCGAACAGCTCAATCCGATGTACTGGATGCTGACGGTGTTTGTTATTGTGCTCGACATCATCACCAAGTGGCTCGCGGTGAAAAATCTGGTGCCGCGTCACGTGCCACATAGCGTGATTGGCGACTACGTGCGCTTCACGCTGGCGTACAATCCGGGTGCGGCCTTTGGATTCAACCTCGGACCGGCGTCGCGCTGGATTTTTGCAACGTTGTCCGTGGTGATTGTGGTCGTGCTGCTGCGGTCAACGCATCAGTTGGTATTGCAGTCGAAGCTCGCAGCGTTCGGTGTGCCCATTGTTATTGGTGGTGCCGTCGGCAACCTGTTGGATCGCGTTCGCTTTCGCGAAGGCGTGGTGGATTTCATTGACGTCGGAGTGGGTAGCGTGCGGTTCTGGACTTTCAACGTGGCCGATTCGGCCGTAACTGTTGGCGCGGTGTGTCTCGTGCTTGCCTTGTGGCGTCACGATTCTACCACCGTCAAGTCATGAACGTGACCGAACCAACGCGCCACGAATTCACGATTGATGATGGTGGCGCCGAACGTCTCGACCTCTATCTCGCTCGGCAACTGGATACGTCGCGCACGCAAGCCGCAACGCTGATCGCGAACGGTCACGTGATGGTCGATGGGAAGCGCGAGAAAGCATCCTTTCGCGCCGAACGTCCGGCAAGTGTGGTTGTACTCGTTCCGGCACCGGTAGGGCGTGACATCGAACCCGAGTCGATTCCACTCACCATTGTATTTGAAGACGAACATTTGATGGTCGTCGACAAACCAGCCGGCATGGTCGTTCATCCAGCGCCGGGTAACTGGACCGGTACGTTGGTGAACGCGCTCAAAGGGCGCGGCGAAGAACTTGCCGAAACCGGCGACCCTGATCGCGCTGGACTCGTGCATCGGCTCGACAAGGAAACGTCTGGATTGTTGCTTGTGGCAAAAACCGATCGGGCGCACCGTTTGTTGAGCGCTGCACTGGCCGCGCGCAAAGTGTCGCGTCGTTACGCGGCGCTGTCGTGGGGGCATCTCAATTCGCCCAACGAGCGCGTGGACAAGCCAATTGCGCGCGATCCGAAAGACCGGACCCGCATGGCAATCGTCGCCACCGGAAAGCCGGCCCGCACCGATTTCTACCGCCTGGCGCGCTTTGACTCGTCCGAGCTTTTACGGGCGCATCTGCACTCCGGACGCACGCACCAGATTCGCGTTCACCTGTCTTCTATTGGGCATCCGGTGGTTGGTGACGATACCTATGGAGGTGGTGGTGGGCGGCGATTGGCCGCTTTGCCGCCCAAGCGTCAGTTCCTGCACGCGGCGTGGCTTCGTTTTCGCCACCCGATAACCGGGGACGTCATGGATTTGCGTTCGGACCTGCCTGCGGAATTGGGCAAGTCGTTGTTCGCAATGAGTGGCATGCCGGAGCTCGAAAATCATCCGGCGCCCCTCGAATACCTCGGCTTCTTCAAAACCGAGGGCGTGCTTGATGTGCAACCTCCAGTGGAAGACGATGGTGAACCTGCAACGCCAACCGACGACTGAGCGATACGCGCCCGACCTTCTCGACGAGGAGGACGAGCGCGAGCGCGTGTTGTTGGTCGTGGTGCAAAAGCCGAGCTCTGACCGATCAATGGGGTCAGAGTCGCCGAAAAATGGTACGGACCGATCAATGGGGTCAGAGTCGCAGAAAAATGGTACGTCGGGCTGACGCTGCGACGAGATATTGTCCGGGTAATACTTGACACGGTAATATCACCCGGGTAATATCGTGCATCGTCACCTCCGCCCACACCGAGCGAGCGTGCAGAACCCGTTGTCCGGATGAAATCATGGAATCGACAGCGAATACCACCGACGCCGGCCCCAACAGTGGGCCCGACATCTCGAAGCTGCTGGAGTGCCTGCCAGAATCGTTCCGGTCGGCTCAAACAAAGATCACCCCCGTCGCTGCCGGCAATTCAGGTGCTGGCGTTTACCTCGTGGAGAACGCCGGCGCGAAGTCGATCCTGAAAGTGACTGCAGCGACGGAGTCGGTCGACGGATGGAAGCGCGCAGTTGCGATGCAGAGTGCGGCGGCCGAGTTGGGGTTGGCGCCGGCGGTGATTTATGCGGACGCTGAGCGCCGCGCCGTAGTGAGCGCGTTTGTGACCGATTATTCGTTTCCAGCGTTTTTCGGCAATCCCGTAACACGAGATAACGCGATTGCCGCGCTCGGTCGAATGGTGCGTGGCATTCATTCCATCGCGCCGTTGCCGGAGCATCCCGTTGCAGACCCTCATGGAATGTTGGCGACGTTCTGGAGCGGTTTGCAGC
>JBDTTO010000549.1:0-3386 GCA_039930585.1 Gemmatimonadaceae bacterium | reverse complement strand
CGAAGTACGCGCTGAACGACTCGCCGCGCTGGCACAGGCGCAGCAGGGGCTTACGCGTCTCGTATCACGCGAGACGTTGATGCCCGCCATTGTTGCGGCAGTGGCGCAGGTGGTACCCGCATCGCGTTGCGATCTGTTCTTTCCAAGCGGCGGCGCGCTGAAGTGCGCGTACGCCACGGTTGATGGAAAAAGCGTTCCGGTCGAACAGTGCCATCCCGATACGCTCGAGCTCGCGCGCGCCACGTACATCTCCGGCATCCCGCGTATCGGCATGAGCAACACTGGCAATGTCGCGCGCGAAGGTCGTCCAGTTGAGCTGTGCGCACCGGTGCGTTTTGGTGAACGATCGATTGGCGTGTTGCGATTGACCACGGCCGACTTCGGCACGTTCAATCTGCAGGACCTCGATCTCGTCAGCATTCTGGCACGCCATGCAGGTTCAGCGCTCGAAACGTCTCGACTGTTCAGTACACAGGACATCGAACGACAACGCGCTGAAGCCGCGGCCGATCTCGCTCGCGCCGCGCTTGGCGCTGATCGCATTCAGGATGGCGCCGCGCGTTTGCTCGAAGTACTGGATCGCGTTGTTCCAACATCCGGCAAAGCGGTTGGTGTCGCACGCGCGCGTGACGGTCGCATTGAATACATCGCGGCCAGCGGATCGCTGTCGGCACTGCTTGGACATCGCCCCGCTGGTGCCGGTGGTGTGAATGCGGCGGCACCCGATGGACGCCCCGTTGAAGTCTCGACATTGCGTGAACTCTCGCCGGAATCGCTGCACGACAAAGTGCCCAATGAATGGGGACTGGTCATTCCGCTGATTGCGCGCGAACGCACGCTTGGGCTGATGCTCGTTAGCATGCCCGAAGGTCGTCGCCTGGAGATCACCGCGCGCACGACGCTCGAGCGATTGTCGGCATCGCTGTCGCTCGCATTTGACGCGCTGTTGCTTGACGAAGAAGAGCGCTACGCGCGTGAACGCGAACGCATGTTGGCGACCGCATTAACCACGATGGACCAGCCAGTGTTCATTCTGGATCGTCGCGTGGTGCGGTACGCAAACCCCGCGGCCGTTCGTGAATACGGCTGGTCACTTTCCGAATTGATTGGCCGCTCGCTTGACGAAATCGCACTGGGTGACAACAACGCATCAGGCGAACTCGATGCAGCAATGAACGTACCCGGACTCGTGCGCGATTTGTCGTCAGTGAAACTGAAACACCGTCGTCGCGATGGTTCGGAATTCCCGGCCGCCATGACGCAAAACGCGATTACCGCGGATGATGGCACGGCGGTGGGCCAGGTTGTGAGCGTGCGCAACATGACGGCCGAGCATGAAGTCGCCGCACAAATGCGTCACACCGAAAAGATGGTGGCGCTGGGCGAACTCGTGGCAGGTGTCGCGCACGAAATCAACAATCCGCTCACTGGCATCTCAGCGTTTGCACAACTTCTGCTCGAAGAAGATCTCCAGCCGGAGCAGCGCGAAGCCGTGCAGCTGATCAAGCGTGAGAGCGATCGCGCTACAACGGTGATCAAGGATCTGTTGCTGTTTTCTCGTAAAGAAAGCGCCGCGGCGGGCCCGGTCGACATCAACGCACTGCTGGAGCAAACGGTTCGTTTGCGTGCGTATCAACTTCGCAATGCCAACGTGGAAGTGACACTGCTGCTTGATCCGAGCAATCCGCAGGTGCAGGGCGATCGTCAAAAACTGCAACAGGTTCTGCTCAACGTCATTGTGAATGCAGAACATGCGATGGAAGCGAAACCGAATGCGCGACTGTTGCTGCGGTCGACGCACGAGGGCAGTCGTGTGGTGGTTGATGCCACTGATAGTGGCGTCGGCATGACACCCGAAGTGCGTCAACGGGTGTTCGAGCCGTTCTACACCACCAAACCACCGGGCGTCGGCACAGGACTTGGCATGAGCGTGAGTTACGGTATCATCCAACAACACGACGGCACGATCGAAGCACATTCTGAACCGGGTGTGGGCACAACAATTTCCATCACGTTGCCGCTCGCGCCACGCCTCAGCCTCTTCACGGACAAAATGCAAGAGGATTATTCATGAGTAATTCGCCCAATGAATCCCGCGTTGATGCACGCCTTGCCGGCGCGCGTCTCGAAACACCAAGTGATCCGATTCGTGCAATCGAAGACGCCAGCACTGCTGCACCCGACGAGCTGCGCCGGGTTTTGGTAGTCGATGACGAAGAAACAATTCGGCTGGCATTAAGTCGCTTTCTCCGGCAACGCGGCTACGAAGTGGAAATGGCCGGATCAGGCACCGCGGCGCTCGATGCGTTATCGCGTCGCAAATTTGCGCTGATGGTGTGTGACCTGCGCATGCCCGGCATGACGGGCATCGAACTGTTGCCACACGCACTGGCAACGGACAACGATCTGGGTGTAGTGATGCTCACCGCCGACAACGATGCCGGCAGCGCGACGCTCGCCCTGTCGGCCGGCGCGATGGACTACCTCACCAAGCCCGTCGAGCTGCCAAATCTGCAAAAGGCGGTGGACCAGGCCTTGATGAAACGGGCGCGTGGAATGGAACGGCGCGCCGTTGATCGGTTGATTCGCGAAGAAGTGGCGCTCCGCACGATCGAGCTCGAACGTGAAAAGGGCGCGCTGCGCGAGATGACGGTGAGCATTGCCGAAACGCTCATCAACGCGATGGAAGCGAAAGATTTGTACCTGCGCGGACATTCGCAGCGTGTCGCTGAATTGGCTGCCGCCATCGCCGCCGAGTTGAGCCTGGGTCGCGAGCTGGAAGAACACATTCATCTGGCGGGTCGCCTGCACGACGTCGGCAAGATCGGCATTCGCGAGGAAGTCCTCAACAAACCAGGCTCGCTCACCCCTGACGAATTCGAGCACGTCAAGAATCACGTGCGCATTGGAATGGAAATTCTGGCGCCCTTGCAACATTTGGGTGTCACGCTGCGCTTCATTGGCGACCATCATGAACACTGGAACGGCCAGGGCTATCCACAGGGACTGGCTGGCGAAAACATCTCCATCGGCGGGCGTATTCTCACGGCCGCTGACGCATTTGACGCGCTGACATCCAAGCGTGCATATCGCGAACCGATGAGTTCGTCGGAAACGTTACACTATTTGCGAACACAGGTGGGACGGCTGCTCCAACCTGAGGTTTACGCGGCACTTGCTGCGGTGATTCAGCGGGGATCATTAAGCGGATTGTTCTCGGATGCAGAGTCCGGCAGCTGATCCACTCAATCGTTTGTGATGAATCGCCTATTGCAATAGTTGGCAAATCGCCGCTCGGCAACGCGAGAGTTGGGCGCGGCACTTGACTGCGGTTGCACTCCTATGTACTAGGTGCAGTCGAGATTGTACAACATAAAAAAACAAGC
>JBDTTO010000548.1:0-3390 GCA_039930585.1 Gemmatimonadaceae bacterium | reverse complement strand
ACGTGCCGAACAACCCGGACAACAAGTCAAACTCAGGCCGCGAACGTTTTCCGCTCATTGCGGCAGATTTGAGCGCGGATGCACTTGAGCAGCAGGTACTCGCAGAGTGGCGTGCAGAGAATCTCTTTGCGCGTACGCTGGCTGCGCGCGCAAATGGCAAACCATTTGTGTTTTACGAAGGTCCGCCAACGGCGAACGGCAAGCCTGGCATTCACCATGTGTTTGCGCGTACGGTCAAGGATCTGTTCTGCCGACATCGCGCGATGCAGGGCCGGCTTGTGGAGCGCAAAGCTGGCTGGGATACGCACGGCTTGCCGGTTGAAATCGAAGTTGAAAAAGAATTGCAGCGCGAACTTGTTGCGCGGCTCACCGAAGAGATGGGTGACGTCGAAGCTGCAACGGCCAAGGCTGCTGAACTTGGCGGCAAACAACTCATCGAAAAACTGGGTGTCGCGGAGTTCAACCGCCGCTGTCGTGAAAACGTGTGGAAGTATCGGAGTGACTGGCAGGCGATGTCCGAGCGCATCGCGTACTGGCTGGACTACGATCATCCGTACGTCACGTATGAAAACAATTACATCGAAAGCGTGTGGTGGGCATTAAGCACGCTGCACGACAAGGGTTTGCTTACGCGCGGGCACAAGATTCTCCCGTACTGTGCGCGTTGCGGAACGACGCTTTCGTCGCATGAAGTTGCGCAGGGTTACGAGGATGTCGAAGATCCAAGCGTGTTCGTTGCGTTTGAACTGGGCGACAACGTTCCGGAAATCGGAATGGGTGCGACGGATGGTGAAAAGGTCAACGCATCCGCGCGCGGTTTGTACGATGGCAATCCCAAACGGCAAATTCTGGTGTGGACGACCACGCCGTGGACGCTGGTGTCAAACGTTGGCGTCGCGATTCATGACGATTTCGATTACGTCGAAGTGCGTCGTTTGAGTGGTGATGCGCGTACGATGATTTTGGCCGAGTCGCGATTGGCCGGCGTGTTTGGTGGCGACTGGCATGATCGCTGGGCGATTGTGTCGCGTTATAAAGGCACGCAGTTGGCGGGCACGCAATACACGCGCCCGTTGCATTGGCTGCCGGTTGAAGCCGTGCATGGCAAGATCATCACCGAGCGTTTTGTATCCGCTGATGATGGTACTGGCGCGGTGCATATGTCACCGGCGTTTGGTGCGGATGATTACGCGGCGGGGCATCGTCACGGTTTGGAATTTTTGCAGCCGATTGGCGCGGACGGCCACTTCAAGGCTGAAGTACCCGTGGTTGGTGGTATGTGGTTCAAGGATGCCGATCCAACGATTGAAGCGGATTTGCGCGAACGCGGCATTCTGTTCAAGTCGCAAAAATATTCGCATCCGTATCCGCACTGCTGGCGTTGTGGTACGCCGCTGCTGTACTACGCGCGTGGTTCGTGGTTTGTGCGCACGACGAGTTTCAAAGACGAAATGATCGCGCGCAATCGCCAAGTCAACTGGAATCCGGAAGAAACCGGTTCCGGTCGATTTGGCGAGTGGTTATCCAACAACGTGGATTGGGCGATTTCGCGCGATCGGTATTGGGGCACGCCGTTGCCGGTGTGGGTCAACGACGAAGATCCGACCGAAGCGGTGGCGATTGGAAGTTTTGCGGATCTCGCGAAACATCTTGGTCGCGAGTTGCCGGCAGATTTTGATCCGCACAAGCCGCACATCGATACGTATACGTGGCCGGCCGCGAGTGGCAAAGGCACCATGCGTCGCGTGCCCGAAGTAATTGATGCGTGGTTTGATTCGGGGTCGATGCCGTTTGCGCAGTGGCATTATCCGTTTGAAAATCACGACAAGGTGCAGGCACAGTTTCCGGCGGATTTTATCGCGGAAGGTGTTGATCAGACGCGTGGCTGGTTCTACTCGCTGCTGGCGATTGCAACGGGCCTTGGTGATGCGTTGCCGAACAACGGCAACAATCAGGCGGCGCCGTTTCGCGCAGTGGTCGTGAACGACATGGTGCTCGATGCCAACGGACAGAAAATGTCCAAGAGCAAAGGCAACGTGGTAAATCCGTGGGATGTGATGGCCAAACACGGCGCTGATGCCGCGCGCTTGTTTGTCATGGCATCAAGTCAGGTGTGGTTGCCGCGTCGTTATGACGACAACACCGTACGCGAAGTGGCCGGTCGCTTTTTGCTGACGTTGCGCAACGTATACAGCGGCATCTTTGCCCAGTACGCGAATTTTGGCTGGGAACCGAGTGATCGTGATCCGGCTATTGCCGAACGTCCGCCGCTTGATCGATGGGTGCTGTCGCGTTTGACGCGCATTGAGCAAGAAGTGGACGAGGCGATGAACGCGTTTGACGCAACTGTTGCGGTTCGCATCGTCATGAAATTTTTCGATGACGACGTATCGAAATGGTACGTCCGTTTGTCGCGCAATCGTTTTTATGAAGTGGATACTGCCGACAATCGCGCTGCGTTTGCCACGTTGCACGAGGTGTTGACGGTGACCTGTCGATTGCTGGCGCCGTTTACGCCGTTCCTGACTGATGCAATGCATCGTTCGCTCACGGGCGACTCGGTGCATCTCGCGTCATATGTGCGTGCAAACCCGCCCGAAATGGACGGAGAGCTTGAGCAGGCGATGGATGACATTCGTCAGTTGGCAACGCTGGCCCATGCTGCGCGCGATACGGCCAACGTGAAGGTGCGTCAGCCGTTGCCGTCGCTGCAGTGTGTGGTGCCGGGTGATCCAACGCTGGCCATGACGCTAACGGATCTGTTGGCGGCTGAGCTCAACGTGAAGAAGGTGTCGTTCATGCAGAGCACGGACGGTCTCGTGAGCCTTGAGGGCAAGGCTAACTTCCGGGCGCTGGGCAAAAAGTTTGGGAAAGAGACGCCGCTTGTGGCAGCGGCCGCCTCGCAGCTTGGAGTTCAGGAACTTCGAACCCTTGCCGCCGGTGGCAGTGTAACCATCGTGGTTGAAGGCGTGGAACGCTTGATCGAGCCTGATGACGTGACCATCATCCGGCGCGCATCGGGAGACGCGGTGGTGCAGGAGGCCGGAGGATACGGCGTGGCCCTGGATACCACCGTCACGCCGGAACTCCGAGCCGAAGGCCAGGCGCGAGAGCTGATCAGCCGTGTTCAACGTCTCCGCAAGGAGGCTGGGCTGGATGTGAGCGATCGCATTGCACTGGTCGTGCATGGCGATGACGAGTTCGAGGCCGCGGTGGTTGCCTATCGTGATCGAATCATGGAGGAAACGCTGGCGGTACGTGTTTTACTCGGAGAGGACGCAGAGTCGCCATTCCGTACAGGTGGTTCTGCCAATGCTGGTTCCTGGACTGCCACTCAAGTGACCGACGTCGAAGGACGCACGGTACACCTCGCGCTTAGAAAGGAAGGAT
>JBDTTO010000547.1:0-3399 GCA_039930585.1 Gemmatimonadaceae bacterium | reverse complement strand
CGTCTCGTCCGAGGACGTGTACGCATTCACATCCTCGCCCAGCCGCATTCCAATCGAGTGCAGATAGTTATCGATTGAGTTGCCGGGAAAACTCTTCGTGCCGCGAAACACCATGTGTTCGATCGCGTGGGCAAGTCCGCGTTGCTCATCGGTTTCAAGCACGGATCCGGCGTTCACCACCAATCGCAATTCGGCGCGATTGGCAGGAAACGCACTTCGCTGGACGTAAGTGCGCAAACCATTCTGAAGCGTGTTCTCAATTAGCGAAACGTCGCCTGGCAGCGACTCGGCCAGCTGTCTGGGCGTTAGTACGTCTGTCGTCTCGCGCTGACGCCGAACCGAGCGAGCGAGCAGGCCGGCCGCAATTGTCAGCATGATAAAGAACGCGGCCGCGCCTTCGCGACTTAGTATACGACTGGACGACATTCAGAAAAATCCGTTGAGGATTGGATGTGCCAACGAACGCAATTGACGCAAACGCTTACGCGGGCCAGATCGTACCCAGCGTACGTTCCCAATTGCCGCCGAGCATCAACTTGATGTTCGCATCGCTGTATTTGCGCCGGATGAATCCTTCGGTAAGATCGTACATACGCTTGGCGTGATCGAGTCCCGCGATGGTAATGCGACCCTCGGCGTCACGATGCACGTTGTACCGCGCGAAGTTGGGCTGACTGCTGATGTTGTCAGGGCCGCCAACGGGATTGGGATTGCCCACCACATCCATGTCGCTGCCTACGCCGACATGCTCAACGCCCACGAGTTTCACGGCGTGATCAAAATGATCAAGCGCGTGTTCGATGGTTACGGGTTCTTCATTTTTAATGATAAAGCGCAGGAATGCGACGCCCATCATGCCACCTGACGCTGCCACTTTCTGAATCATTTCATCTGTTTTCGCGCGCAGATGCCCAGGCACGACCGCTCGGCAGCTTCCATGCGAAATGATCACCGGTTTCCGAATCGCTTCGAGCGCTCCAAGCGTTGTGCGATCGCCGCAATGAGACAGGTCAACGGCCATGCCGACTTCGTTCATGCGTTTGATAAGCGACGCGCCGTACTCGGTCAAACCATTGTCAGTGTCAGCAAGAAACCCGGAGCCGGTTCGCGTAGCTGCGTTATACGTGATTTGCGACGCGCGTTGGCCGAGCGCAAAAAATGTTGCGACGTCGTCGACGGTGCGAAAATGATCAGCAGTTTGACAGGTGATCATGATGCCGACACGACCTGAACGTTTTACGCGCGCAAAATCCTTCACGTCATCGATGCGCATGAACCAATCATCGTATCCCGCAATGAAGCCGTTCCAGTCTGCAAAGAACTTGACGGACGCTTCGTAATTGCCGGGACCAGAGCCGAGCGAGAATACACGAATGCCGGATGAGCGATAAACATCGTAGTCCGCTTTCGTAAACGTGCCGGGTGTACGCAGCCAGCGAACATTGCGCGGCGGATCTTCACTGAAATCCGAGAAGCGAAACTGATTCAGCATGTCAATAACAACGGTCTCTTCGACCAACTTGATCGCGCGCGCCGAATATTCGGTGGCCGAATGCGCAAACAGTTGATGGCGCCCTCGCAGAATGGCTGGCGCAGCAATAATACCTGCCAGCCCCGTTCCAATAGTGGCAAGCGCGGCGCGGCGAGAGATCGGCGGTTGAGTCATGACACTGAAGTAGATGTATCCTGAAAGTACGACCGGAGATCAGAATACGGCTGGTGTTGGGGAACAGCAATCGTTCGTGGCCCATCAGTCCACTCGCAAAGCCACGACGGGATCTACTCGCGTCGCTCTGATTGCGGGGATCAAACAGGCGATCAAAGCCGAGATTCCAAGCACCGCTGTCACGACAACAAACACCGACGGATCGGTTGGTTGAACCTGGAACAGAGCCGAACGAACCATGCGGACAAGTCCCGCGCCTGCGAGAAGGCCCAATGACATGCCCAACACGGTTTGCACCAACCCCTGACGGCACACCCAGCGAATCACGTCCATGTTGCTTGCACCGAGTGCCATGCGAATACCCATTTCGCGAACTCGGCGATTCACTGTAAACGCCATGACCGCATACAGGCCAATGGCGGATAACACCAGCGCGACGCCGCCAAAGATGATGAACATCATCCCGAGCACCTGCGGTCCCCACTGCGATTTTGCAATCACATCGGACATGGTGGCGGTTGCGGACACTGGTGCGTCGGAATCGAGAGCAGCAACGACTTTCCGCATGGAACCAGTGACAGACAGTTCATCTCCGCCACGCACAACGACGCTCGCGGCTGGCCAATGATTTTGCTGCCAGAACGAGGTTAACACTTCAGGCGGAAATGGGTTCTGAAAACTTTCGGCATAGATCGTTGGTATCACACCAATGACGGTGAGCCATTCGCCCTGAGCATCTGCATCACCCAATCGAATACGCTGACCGATCGCTTCCTGATCCGGAAAGTTGCGGCGCACAAAGGACTCGCTGACAACCGCGACCGGAGTTGAACCCACGCGATCCGCGGCGGTGAAGAACCGTCCTTTCTTGATGCGAACTCCAAACACTTCTGGAAATGCGGCGTTCACTGCGAGCGATCGTGCGGAGCGTCGATCTTGCTCCGTTCGATAAACACGTCCCTCGACAGCAACGGGGCTGTTGTGCCAGCCGGGCCCTGGAAGTCCATTGCCGAGATAGATGCTGCCCATTCCGGTAACTGCTGAGAGTTCGCGCTCAACCGATTCCATGAAATGCAGTTGGTCGAGATTGTCGTTCTTCGACGATGTGATTTGTGCAGTGTGCAATTCGTCCGCCACAAATCCGGGATTCAGATTGCGCATGTTCGCCACACTCCTGGTCATGAAACCCGCGGCCAGTAGCATGGCTGATGAGAGTGCAATCTCCGCAACGACAATCGTCCGGCTCATGCGAGCAGAGCGTAATGACGATGCTGCGTGCGACTCGTCTTTAAGAAACGCATTGACATCGAGACGCGCTGATTGAATTGCTGGCAGCACGCCCGACACGAGACTGGCAACTGCGGCGACAAACAACACAAACAGCAATACCGGTGGATGCAAACGTACGTCGGTCCAGAATGGCAAGGGTTGATCAACCAACGCGCGGTTGAATGCCATGATTCCGAATTGAGCGATGGCGGTTCCCGGCGTTCGCGGATTCGCGATGATCGCCTCATAGACCGCATTCGGCATGAACTGTCGCCCCGCAAAATAGGCCAGAACGTCCGGAGAAATATCACTGGTCCGCAGCGTCTCCTCAAGTGCGCCCGGGCTCTGGGTTCCAAGGGTTTGCCTGGCATTTTCCTGCAGTTCCGGATCGGGCCCGTTAAAGAACGCGACGAGGATCTCAAGCAGGTCGTTCTGGGCAAGCGGGAGAATACCGCGCGACGCGG
>JBDTTO010000546.1:0-3400 GCA_039930585.1 Gemmatimonadaceae bacterium | reverse complement strand
AACAATGTGAATGAACGCCTCATAACAGGTGAACAGTCCGTGGCGTCCCGTCAGCAAATATCCTTCCAGCCAACCCTGGCACATGTGTTCACTCAACACCTCCATCACGCGACCATCATTCGCAACGCTTTCATCACCAGGCAGAATTTCGGCCGACGACATGCGGTTGGTTACCTCAAACAGCGCATTCAGTCGGTTCGAATTCGTTTCGTCAGGTGCCATCACGCGAAAGTTCGCGTACGCCGCGTTTAGCTTCATCACGTCGCGCAGCAGATATCCCAGCACGCGAGTGGCTTCTCCATCAACGCCACCCGGTTCTGCAACCGCAATTGCATAGCGCCGATAGTCCGGAATTTCCAATTCGCGCAACAGCAACCCACCGTTTGCCTGCGGATTGGCACTCATCCGTCGCGTGCCAATCGGCGCTTGCGCCGCAATTTCGGCGCGCAACGTACCGTTGTCATCAAACAATTCTTGCGGTCGATAGCTCAGCATCCACTGCTCGAGTATACGCAGGTGTTCCGGATGTTCGGCCAGTCCGGATAGCGGCACCTGATGCGCGCGAAACGTGCCTTCAATTGGCACGCCATCCACAAACTTTGGACCCGTCCAGCCTTTGGGCGAACGCAACACAATCATGGGCCAGCGCGGTCGCGTAACCGCGCCGTGTACGCGCGCGCTCAACTGAATGGCTGCGATTTCCGCCAGCACCTTGTCCAGCGTGTCGGCCATCAGTTGGTGCATGGTTGTCGGATCATCGCCCGATACAAAATGCGGCTCGTGACCATAGCCACGCATCAGCATCGTGAGTTCGTCGTCACCAATTCGCGCCAACACCGTTGGCCCCGCAATTTTGTAACCGTTGAGATGCAGGATCGGCAGCACCGCACCATCACGCGCAGCATTGACAAACTTGTTGCTGTGCCAGCTTGTCGCCAGCGCGCCGGTTTCTGCTTCACCATCACCCACAACGCAGCACACGAGCAAGTCGGGATTGTCAAACGCAGCGCCGTACGCGTGAAGTAATGAGTAACCCAATTCACCGCCTTCATGAATCGAGCCAGGCGTTTCTGGTGCAACATGACTGGGAATTCCCCCCGGAAACGAGAACTGCTTGAACAGGCGTGCCAGTCCTGCTTCATCGCGGCTTACGTACGGATACACCTCGCTGTATGTGCCTTCAAGGTACGCGTTCGCCACCATTCCAGGCCCACCATGTCCGGGGCCCGCGATGTAGATCGCATTCAGATCGTTTTGCCGTATCACGCGGTTCATGTGCGCATACACGAAATTCAATCCGGGTGTTGTCCCCCAATGCCCGAGCAAACGCGGTTTGATATGCGCAAGCGTCAAAGGCTCGCGCAGCAACGGATTCGCCTTGAGGTAAATTTGCCCGACAGAGAGGTAGTTCGCCGCTCTCCAGTACGTATCCACATCACGCAGTGCCGCCGTCGTATTCAACGGTCGTCCTGCGCCCGACGGGCACTGCTGTCGTCTGCAAACATGCGAAAGAGTTTCGTTCGGTGCGGTGCGCCGTCTGGCGCGGCCAGAACATTCGCATCAAGCATCGAGAATTCGACGGACGACTGCATCAGTGTTGCCTTGTTGGATTCATTGAAACGTACCTTGCGAACACTGTTCGCAGCCGACTATCTCGATTCCGGGCAAATGCGTTCGGTGATTTCAGTCACCCGCGCACATTGTCGCACGAGTGCGTCACACCCTATTCGATGTATTGGGTGTCATCCTATTCCTTACGCCTTTCGCCAACTCGAGCACCACGAGTGGGATTGATCCCACGGCCAGCAACCCAAAACCATAGCTGAAATTCACGGGAGCAGTTTTCAGAAACCGCCCAATGAGTGCATTGTGTTGACTCAGAAATTGCACACCAATGCTCAACGCGACAACCACTACCAACGCCACGTTCGTGCGAAGCGGAATTCGCCACACATACTTCGATTGACTGCGCGCGCCGAAAGCGCGCAACAGCTCCCCAAACACCAGCACAGCGAATGCGCATGTTCTGGCCAGCACAACATTCTCTGATTTGAGCACAACGTAGTACACCGCGAAACTCACGCCGGCAGTAAGTACGCCGGTCAACGCCATCGTCCGCAGGAATCGTGGATTGGCCAGTCGTTCGGAGCGCGCCCGCGGCGGCTGTTGCATCACGCCCGAATCAACAGGATCGGCCGCAAGGCACAGCGCCGGCAAGCCATCGGTTCCCAGATTGATCCACAGCAAATGGATAGGAAGCAGCGGCATGGGCATGCCGAGTACCACGGCCGTTGTCATAAGGAGCAATTCGCCGCAGTTTCCGGCCAGAAGATATTGCAGCGTCTTGCGAATGTTGGCATACATGCCGCGCCCTTCTTCGACCGCTGTCACAATGGTTGCAAAGTTATCGTCGGTCACAATCATGTCCGCCGCCTGGCGCGTCACTTCAGTGCCCGCCTTGCCCATCGCAATACCAACATCCGCGCCTTTGATCGCAGGCGCATCGTTCACGCCGTCACCGGTCATCGCAACGACTGCGCCTGCAGCTTTCCATGCACGAATAATTCGCAACTTGTGCTGAGCTGTAACACGCGCATACACGGAGATCTGTGCGACACGCTCACGTAATTCAGAGTCCGACATCAGTTCAAGCTGGACGCCCGTCACCGCTGCAGTCACATCCGCAGCAACATCAAGTTCGCGTGCAATCGCCGTTGCCGTTTCAGGATGATCACCCGTGATAACCACGACGCGAATGCCAGCCGCGCGACACCTGGCGATTGCGAGTTTTGCTTCGGCTCGCGGAGGATCATACATGCCCGTCAGGCCAACGAACGTCAGCTCGCGCTCAACCGCGTCCGCCGTCAGTGTCGACACGCCAACCGCGCCCAGATCTCGACGCGCCGACGCCAACACACGCAACGCCTGACGCGCCATACTCGTGGTCTTTGCCAAAATGTGTTTTCGATCCGCGGGAGTCAGCACGCGCACACCTTCGTGCGTGTACACGTGCGTGCATCGCTCGAGCAGTGCGCCCGGCGCGCCGTTGGCAAAGATCTGTAGTGCGCCGCTCGCAGCGCGTCGAACGACGGAACTCCGCTTGCGATCGGAGTCGAACGGAAATTCCCGAACCTTCGGCAATTCCCGCTCGATGCGTGCGCGATCTCCGCCAGCCTTCGCACCCGCCACCAGCAACGCGCCTTCCGTCGGATCACCAACGGTGGTCCACACGCCACCCGTCTCGGCAAGGTGCGCCTGATTGCAGGCTAACAGCACCGTCGCGAGTTCGTGCAGCGCGATCGTTTGCACGTCATTCGCCGGCTTACCAGCAAACGTTACTTGACCCGCAGGACCATAACCGGATCCCGTAATTTCAAAATGTTCGCCGCCAACATACATC
>JBDTTO010000545.1:0-3402 GCA_039930585.1 Gemmatimonadaceae bacterium | reverse complement strand
TGGGTATCACCCGCGTACGAAACTTCGCGCATGATTGGTCGCATTTCGGCCACAACGTCATCGCCGGCAAAGAACGCGTCCAACATCGGAACAACATCGCGCTGATCGTGTGGATTGTTGCAGTAAGCAGTGAACTGCGATGCCCATGCTGATGTAAGCATGCCCCATGTGCCGCGATGGGCGAATCCCGACCATTCATGGAGCGCTTCGACAACCGGTGCGGACTGCGCTACGAGCGCATCGCGTAGTGACCTCAACAGCGCATTCGCGTCGGACACCGTTGTCATAGATGCGTTATCCGCACGCGCATCTCCGTCCACGACCGTGCCGCGTGGGATGTACATTGCTGTGCGCTCGAAGAACGTTCCCGGTCCGAACTTGAATGAGACATTCTCCAATGAAATGTCGGGTACACACCGGAATCTCAAGTACGGTGCGATGGCCATTGCTGATGCCCATCCAAAGCGCACGGAAAACGACGCCGCAATGGTGAGTTTGTCATCCGAATTTAAAAGTTCACCGATACGTTCAAGCAGCCCGTTGAACGGACCGGTGCGTGCATCTTTCATTTCTTCGCCGGAAATCCAGCCCGGTCCACTGGGTTTATCAATCGTGACGTTCCACGCGGCATTTTCGGCGCGCAGTGAGTCGTAAATCGCGGATATCGGGCGCGTGTCGTTTTTGGTCACGCGTACAACGTAAGTCAATTCGCACTCGATTGCCGAGTACGCGCGCGAAGAGCGTTCGTTGCCGTAAATGGCGTTTGTGCTAGCGAGCGTACTCGCGTTTGTGTTATCGAGCGTATTCAATCACATAAAACGGAACACCGTGCGGTGATTCAAATCCCGCGATGCGCGCACCCCCGGCAATTGTCATCAGTGGCACGGAGTTGTTGGCACCAAGCGCGACTGCCTTTGCGACTACCGCGGCTGCGTCGTCCACTGTGAAATACGTGCCCCAATGAGGAAGCACCGGGACATCGTGTGGTGGTATGTCGTTGATCGAAAGCATCCCCGCGATTGGCCTGCCATCAAGCGCAAATGTTGTGTATGCAACAGGACCGCCCGTGTATGCGGACGCCGACCATCCAAACAAATCACAATAGAAATCCGTTGCGCGCGCAACATCGGTTGTTACCGCTTCGAACCAACTCGGTACTCCATGCAGCGTTGAATTCGCCTCAATTCCGCTCATCGTCGTTGTTTCCCACACATCAAATGCGGCACCATTGGAGTCGTGACACACTGACATGCGTCCCTGATCCGGAATATCAAATGGCGACCTGGACAAGCCCCCCAACATTGACACTCGGCGCGCCGCATGACTCGCGTCATCCACTTTCAACACCACGCTGATGTGCGGATGTGTTCCGGCCGGCATTCCCACTCCGTCGGACGCAAAGATTCCACCGATGCGTCGCCCATTCACGAGAATGATGTGGCCGGCGCCTTCGACCGCTTCATATGACCAGCCCAGCAGCTCGTGAAAGAATTCTCGTGCGCTGTCCACGCTGGGAGTGAGAATGTTGATCCAGCAGAAATCACCGGTTTGGCGCGCGCCGGACGTCATCGTTGTAGCTCTCGTGTGTGGGAGTGTCATCCGAAGGTCATGTGATGCGGAATACCAGTCAAGTGAGATGGGGGGTTGACGTGCGGACCGGACGGAATAACATTAACCCTTATGGGTGAATATAACTCTGAACAACTCGATGCCGTGTTTGGCGCGGTGGCTGATGCCACGCGACGCGCTATTCTCGCGCAACTCGCTACCGGCAGCGCACGTGTGACCGACGTCGCATCCGCGTTCCCGATTTCGCTCAACTCCGTTTCGAAACACGTCCGCATGCTCGAGCGCGCGGGTCTTGTTGAACGAACGGTGTTGGGGCGCGATCACATCCTCTCCCTCAACGCCAAGGCAATGATTGAAGCCGACGAGTGGATGGCGTACTACCGACAGTTCTGGACTGATCGCCTTGAAGCACTCGATAAGATGGTGCAACGCAAACGCCGCATATCTCAACAGAAAAAGGAGAAGAAGAAATGACCGCTACTATGCAGCCCGCTACGCAGCTTACCGTTCGTCGCGAAATTTCTGCGACTGCTGAAGAATTGTTTGACGCATTTCTCGATGCGGAATCACTGGGCGAATTCATGCGTCCCGGCAGCGAGAAACATTCCGACGTTACGACGGATCCACGCGTGGGCGGCAAGTTTGAAATCAACATGCACGTGAACGGCAGCGTCATTCCGCACTGGGGCGAATATCGCGAGCTTGATCGTCCAAAGAAGCTCGTGTTCACGTGGGTTTCAAAAAATACCAACGAACAGGAATCCGTTGTTACCGTGCAGTTTCTTCCCGTCGCCGGGAAAGCGCCGCGTACCGAAGTGGTATTGACACAGGCGTTGCTTCCGGATCATCAGGTCAAGGGACACATCGGTGGTTGGACGCGTATCATCGAGATCATGGACGAGTTGTACGGCAAACAGAACGAAGCCGACGCGGGCAAGTCCGCGTGATACTGGCGGGCAAGGTTGCCATCATCTACGGCGCCGGATCAATTGGCGGCGCCGTAGCACGTGAGTTCGCGCGTGAGGGAGCGATCGTCTATCTCGCTGGACGAACGCAATCGAAACTTGATATCGTCGCGAACGATATCAGATCATTCGGCGGCCAGGCGCACGTTGCGGAACTTGACGCACGCGATCAATCCGCTGTGACCGCGCACGCTGATCGTGTTGTCGCGCAAGCGGGTCGCATCGACGTCATGCTTAACGCGTTGGGTGAGTACCACGTGCAGGGTCGATTGCTGACGGAAATGTCGCTCGAACAATTCATGTCGTCGATCGATTTTCACATGAAGACGCATTA
Organism: Gemmatimonadaceae bacterium; assembly: GCA_039930585.1. Classification (GTDB taxonomy): domain Bacteria; phylum Gemmatimonadota; class Gemmatimonadetes; order Gemmatimonadales; family Gemmatimonadaceae; genus Gemmatimonas. The sequence continues at coordinate 534 of JBDTTO010000545.1, read as the reverse complement.
CACCACGGCGAAAGCGGTGGTTGATCACATGACGAAGCAACGTTCGGGGGTTGTGTTGACCATAACCACACCTGGTGGGCGACTGTCGGGGCCTGGATTCATCGGTAACGGCGCGGCATCGGGCGCGATCGAAGCATTCTCGCGATGTCTGGCGGGAGAGCTTGGCCCAAGTGGTATTCGCGTGATTTGTTTGCGTCCTGATGCTATGCCCGAAACGCTCGCGCAGTCGTACGTGGGTCCGATGTTTTCAGAGATTGCGGCGCGAAACGGAACGACCGCGGAAGCGATTCTGGAGGGTCGGGCAAGGGCGACTTCGTTGATCCAGCGATCGCCCAGATTGGCCGAGGTGGCGGCGTATGCGGCGTTTGTGGCTTCGGATAAGGCGGGTTCGATGACGGGTGCGATTGCGAATTTGACTGGTGGGACGGTGGTGGACTGACCGGGTCGACGGAGGCGCAATCAATGGCGATCAATGGGGTCCGATCAATGGGGTCAGAGTCGCCGAAAAATGGTACGATCTCAACCGATCAATGG
>JBDTTO010000544.1:0-3409 GCA_039930585.1 Gemmatimonadaceae bacterium | reverse complement strand
TGGTGAGAACCGTGCAATTGCACCGGCACGCAAGTAGTCACCGTAGCTGAATCCGCCGGGCAGAATGACCACATCAGCGTTCTGCAGATCGTGATCCTTGTGCCAACAGTATACGGCTTCCTGTCCAATCCCTTCGGTCACGGCCAGCAGCGCGTCCTCGTCGCAGTTCGAGCCGGGAAAACGAACAATGGCGAACTTCACGACACCTCCACCGAGGCAATCTCGAAATCTTCGGTGACAGGGTTGGCGAGCAACTTCTCACACATGGCGCGCGCCGACTGCTTGGCAGCATCGGCATTTTCGGCGGTGGTATCGATGGTCAGAAACCGGCCCACGCGCACGTCCTGCACGCCGGGAAATCCCAGCGAATGCAATGCGTCGGACACAGCCTTGCCTTGGGGATCGAGAATGCCTCGACGTGGAACGATATGCAGCGCAATGCGAAAACGCGTCATGCTGGAGGATCCTGTAGGTCGGCGGGGCGACCGGGATTGGGTCGATTAGTGCGACGACGGCGGCGCCGTTGTCGTGTGGCTACTGCAGCGTTACTGGCGATGTGGCCATCACCCACTTCGTCGTCATCGTAATCATCATCGTCGTCGTCATTGTCGTCATCACGAAATGAAACGCGATCCATCAGGCCGAGCAGCACGGTGCGTCCGATGCCGTACGCGACGTAACACATCCACGCCGGAAAGAAGAACGGTTTCGGCAGGAAGATGACACCCGCAAACACACCAACAACCAACAGCGTGCCCAGAATGCCTTTGATGCTTTTGAAGCCAACGGTCGGCACCTTCGCGTACTGCACATTGCTGATCATCAAACCGGCCAGCCCCAGCATCACAAACCGCATGGTTTGATGCCACGGCAGATTGCCGATCATCGTTTCGGTATACAGATCGGTCTGACTGAACCAGTAATACGTTGCGAGTGTCAGTCCGGCCGCGGGACTTGGCAATCCGGTAAACTGCTTGCTGCCGGTTCCCGCCTGCTCAACGTTGAACCGCGCGAGACGAATGACGGCGCACGACGTGTAGATGAAACAGAAGATCCAGTCCCAACCGGTTTTGTTGAGGACTGCGAAATACATGATGAGCGCTGGCGCCGTACCAAACGAAATCGCGTCAACAAGTGAGTCGAGCTGCTCACCAAACGCGCTGCCGGTTTTTGTCGCGCGTGCAATGCGACCGTCCAACGTGTCGAACACGGCCGCGAACACGATGTACAGCGCAGCGTCGTCAAACTCACCGCGTGTGGAGGCGACGATTGCAAAAATTCCAAAGAACAGGTTGGCGAGCGTGAACCCATTCGGCATTGCGGTGACAACCCGCGGCCGATTGCGTTGTGGCTTGTTCCGACCCTGGTCGGCGTTCACGAAACGCGCAGTTCGGCGAACGCCGTCTGACCGGCAATGGTTCGATGACCGAGTGCGATACACACGTTCATGAACTGGAACGGGCGCACCGCAGATCCGTTCACAAACCTTGCCGGAGCGCTGTCTCTGATCAACAGAGTGCGACCGTCCACCGGAGCGATGGCCACGTTTGCGCCGCGTTCACCAACGCGGGTCGGATTGCGAAACGACCATGCAACGCCCAGTGCAATCACGGTAAGCAGCAACGCCACCAACCACAGTGGCCATGATCGAAGGCGAAGCGCCATCGCAAAAGCGATCGCCGCCAACGCCGCAGCGCCCAGAATGAATGGGTATCCCTCGCGTGCAAACATCAATCAGCACCGATGGTTGTGAGATCAAGCGGCGCACCCGTAATGCGGCGATATGCCTCGCGGTAGCGCACGCTTGTAGCGTCAATCACGTGTTGCGGAAGTGTTGGCGGCGGAGCTTCCCCGTTCCAGCGTCCGGCTTTGCGTTCACCGTCCAGCCAATCACGCAACGGTTGTTTGTCGAAGCTGGCCTGACCGCGCCCCGGCGCGTAATCAGCGGCCGACCAGAAGCGTGAACTGTCTGGCGTTAACACTTCGTCGATGAGTATCAACTTTCCGTCGTGCCAGCCGAATTCAAATTTTGTGTCAGCAACGATGATGCCCTGTTTCTCGGCCGTATCTCGACCGAATTCGTAAATCGTGCGCGCGAGTTTTTCGAGTTGTGCCGCGACATCGTCGCCAACTTCCTGACGAACCTGCGCGACCGTGATGTTTTCGTCGTGACCGCTTTCGGCTTTTGTGGCAGGCGAGAAAATCGACGGATCGAGACGATCACTTTCCTCGAGACCTGTCATCAGTGGCTCACCCGCGAGCGTACCGAGCGCGTTGTACTCTTTCCATGCAGAACCCGAGATGTAGCCGCGAATTACGCATTCGATCGGCACAACATCAGCGTGTACGCACAGCATCATGCGACCTGCCAGTTCTTTCCTGAACGGCGCCAACTCCGGCACGCGTTTGATGATCTCGTCGGTATCGGCCGAAATGAGATGGTTCGGCACACGATCGGCGAGTTGCGACAACCACCACGCGGTAAGCTGCGTGAGCACCGCACCTTTATACGGAATCGCCTGATCCATCACGACATCAAATGCACTGATGCGATCGGTGGTAACCAGCAACAACAAATCGCCAGCCGCGTACACGTCGCGAACTTTTCCGCGACGAACGAGGGGCAGGGGAAGATCAGTTCGCGCGAGCGCGGGCGTGGTCGTCATACGCGAATGGAGTCGACAGTGTCAGAGAGAGGCGGCTGCGCATCGAGCCACGGCTGCACGGTTTCGGCAAGAAATTCATCAACCTGCATGGGCGCACGACCGACGTAGCGTGACGGTTCTGCTGCGGCCCGCAAGTCTTCGAGCGGAATGCCAAACTCCGGATCCGCCGCGAGACGTTCGAGCATATCGTTCTTTGGCGCGCCGCCTTTCACCGCCGCAGACGCGGCCATGCTGTGACCACGAATCAATTCGTGCGCAACCTGTCGACTTCCGCCCGCGCGTACATAACGCACGATCAGCTCTTCGGTGGCCATGAACGGCAGTTCGTCATCAACGCGACGACGTACGCGCGCTGGATGCACCTCGAGACCGCGCGTGACGTTTTGCATGAGAATCAGAATCGCGTCAGTCGCGAGAAACGATTCCGGAATGGCGAGGCGACGATTGGCCGAATCATCAAGCGTGCGCTCAAAATACTGAACCGCGTGCGTTTGATTTGCATTCGGTTCCAGCGACAACACAAAACGCGCGAGCGCGGCGATGCGCTCCGAACGCATTGGATTGCGCTTGTACGCCATGGCCGACGAACCAATCTGTTCTTTTTCGAATGGCTCTTCCATTTCGCCAAACGCCTGCAACATGCGCATGTCGCCGCTGAACTTTGATGCGGATGCGGCAATTCCTGCAACAACGTCCAGGACCTGCGCATCAACTTTGCGCGAATAGGTTTGACCGCTGACCGG
>JBDTTO010000543.1:0-3409 GCA_039930585.1 Gemmatimonadaceae bacterium | reverse complement strand
TTTGCGACGTGTTGATATTGCGAACGTTGTTGCGGCTGATTCGGGCGTCGGCGTAACTGGCGCCAGCAGATTTTGCGGCGTCGATGGCAAGCATCGCCAATTCACGTGCCGCCGGATCGGCAGGTGTGAACGGAGCGAGCGATGACAGATGAGACGATGGGGACGCTGCCAGCAAAGAACTGTTGCCGGCCACCAGACCAAGTGCAGCGGCTGCTGCTCCTGAACTCTGGAGAAACTCGCGCCGTGATATCGCCACGCAGTTTCGGATGGGGGACAGCGCGTCTCGTTTTGCGACGAATCGAAAACAAGGATGTGGACAGCACGCGCAAGTCGTTGAATTACCGCGAATATACGTGTGGATAATTACCTCGCGCAATAGTGCGTATAAAGAACGCGCGCGATTACATCACGCTTTCCTCTACAAACTCAGAAAAAAAGTTTTCATCACGCGTCCGATTTCACGCACGCCACCTTTCACGACTCCGCTGCAGATGCGAAGTTTGACCAGCAATTCTGCGTCGCGCAGTTGATCACGCAGCACATTACGCCCGTTTTTGCGCGCCGGAATCCCCCGCTTTTCACCAATTTTTCGTTTCAATTCAGACGCATTCAGGAGCATCTGTGAAAGCCTTAGTGAAGAAATCCGCCGCCCGCGGACTCGTTCTTACCGAAGTTCCGGAACCAAAAATCCGGGATGACGAAGTCCTGATTCGTGTGCGGCGCGCCGGTGTGTGTGGCACCGACGTGCACATTTACGAATGGGACGCGTGGGCATCTTCCCGCTGCAAACCGCCATTTGTTGTCGGACACGAATTCGCGGGCGACGTTGTGGAAACCGGTAGCCTGGTCGAATCCGTCAAAGTGGGCGATCGCGTTACCGCCGAGGGACATATCGTCAACGAACATTCGATTTACAGCCGCACCGGAAATGGTCACGTCGATCCGAGTACCCGAATTATTGGCGTCGACCGCGATGGGTGTTTTGCCGAATTGATTGCGATGCCCGCCACAAATATCTGGCCGCTCGACGACGCAATCAGCTACGAACTCGGCGGAATTCACGACCCGATGGGCAACGCATTTCACACCGCGCTGACCGCGCCCATCGCCGGTTCCGTGGTGCTGATCACCGGCTGCGGACCAATCGGCGCATTCGCAGTTGGCATCTGCAAAGCAGCCGGAGCATCGCGCATCATTGCCACGGACATCAACGAGAAACGCCTGGAACTCGCTCGCATCATGGGTGCGCACGATGCGGTCCACCCCAATGAAGCTGAAGCAATTGTGCGTCGCGCATCGGACGGATACGGCGCGGATGTGGTGCTCGAAATGTCAGGCGTGCCAAGTGCCGTGCATCAGGCATTTGCACTCGCCCGTCCTGGCGGACGCGTGAACATGCTGGGCATTCCGTCCAAAACGATCGACATCGATTTCGCCTCGGAAATTATTTTCAAGGGACTGACGGTGTACGGCGTCGTTGGTCGGAAGATGTATGAAACGTGGCATCAGATGACGCGCTTTCTCCGCTCAGGCGTGTTCGACCCAACTCCAGTAATCACCCATCGTCTGCCACTCGAAGCAGTCGATGATGCCATGGCGCTGATCAAATCCGGCGAAGCGGGCAAAGTCATTTTTGAAATCGCCGACTAACGCGTGACCAACTCATGAACCAGAATCTTGTCCGCGATTTCGAATCGCAGATTGCCGCACTCAAGGCCGACTCGGTCTACAAACAGCTCAATTATCTCGAGTCGCCACAGGGACCACACGTCCGCATGGAAGGACGCGGCGACGTTATCGTGCTGTCGTCCAACAACTACCTTGGCCTCGCCAACGAGCCGGAAATCGTGAACGCCGGCATTGATGGATTGAAGCAATACGGAGCCGGCACGGCGTCGGTGCGCTTCATCTGTGGCACGTTCACCATCCATCGCGAACTCGAAGCAGCGATTGCCCGGTTTGTCGGAACGCAGTCGTCGCTCTCCTTTGTTTCTGCCTGGAATGCCAACGAAGCCCTCACGCCAAACATTGTGCGCGAAGGCGATTTCGTGGTGTCGGACGCACTGAATCACGCCTCAATTATCGACTCGATTCGGCTGGCAAAAGCGATCACGAAGTGCACCACAGGCGTGTATCAGCACAGCGACATGGACGACCTGCGCGCGAAACTGGAAGCCAACAAGAGCGCTCCACGACGCGTGATCTGGACCGACGGCGTGTTCTCGATGGAAGGCTCCATTGCAAAACTTCCGGAGATTCTGCAGCTCGCGCGTGACTACGACGCGGTCGTGGTGATGGATGATTCACACGCCACCGGCGTGCTCGGAAAAACGGGACGCGGCACCGCCGAACATTTTGGCGTGCTTGGTGAAGTGGACATCATTACGTCGACGCTGGGCAAAGCACTGGGTGGCGCCGCCGGTGGATTTATCGCCGGGCCGGAAGCGGTGTGCGACATGATGACGCAGCGCTCGCGTCCGCAATTGTTCTCAAACGCACTGCCGCCCACCGTCGCCACAAGTTCGCTGGCCGCCATTCGTTTCGCAGAAGCGCATCCGGAACGCGTGCGGCAATTGCAGGAAAATTCCGCCTACTTTCGAAGCGCGATTCAGGAAGCGGGATTCAAACCGTTACCGGGTGAAACGCCGATCGTTCCGATCATCGTTGGCGAAACGGCGCTCGCAATTCGCATGAGCGAGATGATGTTGGCCGAAGGCGTGTTTGTCACGGGTTTTGGATTTCCCGTGGTGCCGAAGGGCGAAGCGCGCGTTCGCTGTCAGGTCAGCGCAACGCACACCCGCGCCGATCTCGATGCCGTCGTCGACACATTCAAGCGTGTCGGACGCACGCTGGGGCTGATCAAATAGTTCGGAATCGCAAAGGCCAGTCGACGGCTTTGCTGATACCAATGCGTGGCCCGACAATGATTTCGTTGTCGGGCACCACGAGTCCTTCATTGATTGAAATTTCATTCTTGCCAGTCAGCATCATGCCGTCGTAGCGGCGATCAATCGCAAACGCCGCGCACAATTTGGATGGACCGTCAGTAAGCGTGGCGTCGGTACGCGACTTGGGGCGACGCGTTCGCATCAACTCGATGCCTTCAATTGGCTGCACGGCGCGAATAAGCACGGCGCTGCCAAATCCGTCGTCGCCTGTGACAGCGTTGACGCACCAGTGCATTCCATAGATGAAGTAGACGTACGCAGTTCCTGGTGGACCAAACAGATGCCACGTGCGCTGCGTGCGTCCGACTGTGGAATGAGACGCAGCATCATGCGGACCGAGATAAGCCTCGGTTTCGGTGATGCGACCGCTGGTGACCCCTTCATTAGTGTGCACGCGGAGTTCCGTGCCCAATAATTCGCGCGCCACCAGCGTTGTATCGCGTTTATAAAAGCTGGCAGGC
>JBDTTO010000542.1:0-3412 GCA_039930585.1 Gemmatimonadaceae bacterium | reverse complement strand
GCTGCATCAATCACATTTACGGCGTGCGGTCAGGGCGGCACAGGTCCCACCACACCAAGCGGCGGCGGCAAAAAGTAGTCGCACTGACACAAATAACGGCCCGCGTTTCTCACACGAGAACGCGGGCCGTTTTGTTTAAGGAACAACGCGTCTGTTATCGCAGTGATTTCACAACGACTTCATCACCGACTCGAATGATGCCTGGCGTTGCATTCGTTGCGTTCATGCCAAACATCACGCCCGTTCCCTGACGTCGATACGTCGCCAGGGTGCGTAAGGGTTCGCCGCCGGGCTCCCCTTCCCGGCTTGGACTTCGTTCACCACGCGTCTGATCAATCGTCGTGATAACGCAGCGCGGGCACGGAGAACCAACACCAATCTCAACACCGTTGATTTCAATCGAGTGCCACGTGTCCTCGGCATGCGAATCCGCTCCGGATAAAACTACGCTCGGTCGGAATCGATCCCAACCCAGCGACGAGATATCTTTTGAAACGAGTCGGTCGTTCAGTGTTGCGAGAGAAGCTTCACTCAACAACAACAACGGCGCACCGTCGCTCAGTGCGACGTGCCGCCCAAGCGGGTTAACCGACCCGGCATATTTGTGCTGCAGTGGCCGTTCGGCATCACGCGCAATGTGTACAAGGCGGCACTGCATGCCAATCGCTTGCGAACACCATGCTGCGGCCGTGTCGCCGGCATCCTGCACGAGCACGCTGTCATCCCACACAATGACACTTCGTCTTGGAAAATCGGCATGCGGCACGTCAACTGAAAGTGCTTCCATGCGACTGTTCCGCAGCACGAGTCCCTGCGCCGAAACTTGCACGCCAATCAACGCCAACGATCCGGCCTCGCGCTGCGTGATGAATCGATCGTTGTTGTCCACCAACATCCACCGACGATCGTTCACGGCTCCCAGATCATCCAGCTCCAGTTCAGAAACAGGAATGCCAGCCGCCGATTTGATTGGATAGATGAACAACGCACTGACGAGAATGCTCATGACGCTACCGTTGGCGAAGTGCGGCGTTGCGCTGACGATTCCAGAAGGCGTAGACTGGCAGCGCCAACAGAAACAACAACACACCACGCAAAGCATTTCCGGGATTTGACGCGACGGATCCGATAACGACGTACAACGCGGCCGCGATAAATATCAACGTACTGAACGGATGCAGCGGTGCGAGAAATGTCGGCGTCACTCCTGACGTCTTGTCGCGAATGCGCCAGACGAACAACGTGGCCGCAGTGGCACCAAAAAAGATCCAATCAGCAAACACCACATAGTCCAACAGCTGTCCGTATGTGCCAGAAAGCAACAGCACCAGCACCACGACCATTTGTGCAACCAATGCCCAAATCGGCGTGCGCCATTGGGGATGCAACACCGCCATGCGCGCGAAAAAGAGTCCGTCGGCAGCCATGGCTTGGTACACGCGCGCTGACATCAGAATCGCCAGGCAATTGAATCCCAAAGTGGAAATCACAATGCCCGCACTGATGGCGAGTCGGCCCGGATTCCCCAGATAAACCGCCATCGCGTCGCCCGCCGGTGCCGTACTTGCTGCGAGCCCCGCGACACCCAGCGCGCGCAAGTATGCCACGTTCACCAGCAAATAGGTAGCGACAACACCAATCACGCCAAGTATGAGTGCGCGAGGAAGCGTTCGCGCTGGGTCACGCAATTCTTCGGCAACGGCATTCGCTTGCTGCCAGCCACCAAACGCAAACAGTACCGGCACAAGCGCGGCGCTCATTGCCAGCATTGTCGCAAGTCCGCCAACCGGAACTGCGGGCGCGGATGTTACAACGGGCGCCTCATTCAGGTGCGCCGGCGCGAGAAACAAAGCGGCAAGTACCAGTGCGCCAATCGCACCAAGCTTGAGCAGCGTCAGCACGTTGCCCGCAACCGCGCCAATTTGGACGCCGAGGATATTGAGCCCGGTTAGCAGGACAACAATCGTCACGGCGATTACCGGAATCGCACTCTTATCGAGATTCATTAACGCAGCAGTGTAACTCGCGCCGGTCATCGCGACCGCAGCAATCGCACCACTGCCCACCATCAGGAACAATGCCCACCCGTACAAGAACGCTGGCAAGGTTCCGAATGCGTCACGCAAATACACATATGTCCCGCCCGCTCGCGGAATTCGCGCCGCCAATTCCGCGTAAACAAACGCGCCCCCCAGCGCGACAAGTGCACCAAGTCCCCACGCAGATAACGTCAGAGCGGATGTCCCAAGTCGCTGCGCAACCACTGCAGGCGAGAGAAAAATTCCGGCGCCGATAACGCCGCCAATCACCAGCATCGAACCGGAGAAGAGCCCAAGACGCGCATCATAGCCCGACTTCGGCCCTCCCCCACCCGAAGACGACGCACTCGGCATCGCAGTTGTATCAGAGAGTTTCATGGCGCCAAAGTGTGGGCGAAACACGGCGCCCGCTACCAGGAATTTGGTGACGAATCGCAAATTGGATCGCACGCCGCTGGTCCCACACCGCTTGCTCTCCTGCCGTTCGCACGAGACGTTCCATAGACAGTCTGATTCCACTATAGACTGCGACAATTCCAAAGTCCTGAGATACGATCTGCGAAACTCAGTGACGCTCACCCTCGCCCAACTCACCGTGCAGCTTGCCCGACTCAGGTGGCGCTTTCCAGCTACAACTCATGCGCCCATTTCACGAGTGTGTGCGACGGCCCTGTTGGCCGCTGCGTTGGCGTCACCCGCGCTGCATGCGCAGGCCGCCCCCACAATTCCGTTTGAAAAATTCACGCTGCCCAATGGCCTCGAAGTCATTTTGCACGTCGACAAGTCCGTGCCAATCGTGGCCGTGAATACCTGGTACAAAGTTGGCTCGGGTGATGAGAAACCAGGACGCACCGGTTTCGCACATCTGTTTGAACACGTGATGTTCATGGGATCGAAAAACGTGCCGGTTGGCAAGTTCGATCAATGGCTGGAAGCCGCGGGCGCGCAGAACAACGGCTCCACCACCGAAGATCGCACGAACTATTACGAAACAGGTCCATCCAACGCGTTGCCACTGATGTTGTGGCTGGATGCCGATCGCATGGGTTGGCTGATCCCGACGATGGACAAAGCGAAACTCGATCTGCAGCGCGATGTCGTGAAGAACGAGCGTCGCCAAAGTGTGGAGAATCAACCGTACGGTTTGGTTGAAGAAACAATTCTTCCCGTCATGTATCCGAAAACGCATCCGTATTCGTGGAGCGTGATCGGTTCGATGACGGATTTGAGCAACGCATCGGTCGAAGACGTCAGCGAATTTTTCAAGAAGTATTACGCGCCAAACAACGCGAGCATCGCGATTGCGGGCGACATCGACCCGAAAGAAGTCAAGAAATTGATCACGAAGTATTTCGGCGACGTTCCGAAAAATC
>JBDTTO010000541.1:0-3413 GCA_039930585.1 Gemmatimonadaceae bacterium | reverse complement strand
ACTTCGCTTTCAGTGGGACGCCAGAATCCGGGCTCACACATGTACGCCACTGGATACTTGCCAAGCTCGGCGTCATCGAGACCGATGATATTGCTGTTTTCGGTGCGCGTCTGAACTGTGGTGAGCTCCTGCACAATCTTTGTGAAGTGACGCTCGCCACGCGGATAATCGTGCGACCACTTGATGTCCTGACGAAATCCGAAGCCGTTGTCGGGCAACGGATATTTGATGCGCACAAATGTGTAGCGTCCGTCGTACGGCATGTTTGGCGCAAACGTGGTGGGCGGTCTGCCGCCGCCTCGACGTCCCTGCGCCCAGACGATTGGCGCAACGGCCAGCGCCGCCACACCAACCATCATCAGCAACCTTTTTGAGCGCGCCAACTGCGGGATGAAAGCGCGAAATGTTTTCATTTGTTGCCCCCTGAACTGCGACCACGCAACTCCAGCAATAGCGCCTGCGCTTTTTCAAACGCGGGTGATTGCTCGAGTACGGCCAGCAACGTGCGACGTGCCTCGGCCAATTCGCCGCCGTCAATCAATGCACGCGCGAGTTCGTATTGCGCGTCAAGTTTGTCCGGTGGATCAAGCGCCACAATAGCGCGACGTTCGAGAATGGCGCGCTTGAAATCCTTCGTACGCGTGCTCGCAACAGCGAGACGTGTATGCATCGGCAAATCGTATGGATAAATCCAAATCAGGCGTTCCAGCGCGCGCTTCATGCCCGTTGTGTCGCCCAACTGCTCGCGCATATCAGCCTCGATCACGTTGGCATCCCAGGCAGTGTTGTTGCGCGTTGTGACGCGCGAAACCTGTTCGACGGCCGCCTTGAGATTTCCGCGTTTTTTCTCGATGGCGGCAAGCTGCAGCGCCGGGCCATTGGGACCCGCGTAGCTTGGAAACAACGCCTGTGCCTTCGTCAGAGCCGCGTAGGTCTCGTCTTCCTTTCCTGCCGTCATTGCATCGGCGGCTTGCTTCATTGCAAGAGCAAACGGGCCTGGCGTACCGGGTGCGGATCCCTTCGGCGCAATTGCCGCGAGTTGTACCGCGTAACGCTGTTGCATGTAGAGATCAAACTTCTTGTCGAAATCTTCGGGAGTGTTTTTCAAAACTTTCAGAAACACTTCCGGCGTTTCCATCCCGTCTTTGTATGCCTTGAGCATGTTGGGCACGGCGTCCTTGCCGAACTGCGCTTCAATCATCTCTGCCACAAGCGAAGCCAGATTGTAGCTCAGAATAGTTTCCTGCTCGAAGCGCGGACGAATAAAGCCTTCGTTCAGTTGGCTGACCGGCCGCAACTTGCCGCCAGCGTACGCTTCAAAGAATTCAATCGTCTCGTCAAATCCCCACGAGGCGCGTGCGCGACGTTCTTCGGCAACGGACAAACCTTCCGAGAACCAACGCGGCACGCGATTGCCTGACGAACCCAGGGTGAACGTGTGCGCAAGTTCGTGCCACGCTGTTGCGCCCCAGTTGAAATCACCACGCGCCCGCGCTGACGGCGCATCCATCGCCAGTACGGGCCCGAAACTCACGCCAAGCGCACCCAATCCCGTGAGACCAACCGTGCGCACAGAGAAGTCTGAGTGTTGGCGATAAATTTCGAGACTCACCGTTTGCGCCGGCTTGTACTTGTATCGTGTGGACAGAGTATCGTATGCCTCCTGCAACAGCGGCAGCAGATACACGCTTAACAGTTCTGCTTCTTTGGGCGGCGCGACCAGTTTGAAATTCCCGCGCTCGATAGTTTTGAACGTGCGCAGTTGATCCAGCAGATCGAGCGTGTTCTTGTGCCAGAGATTGAATGGATCGATAGCAAACGCGCGTTCAATCGTGGCGCGTCCGGCTTCAATCTTTCCTTCGCGCAATTGATTGGTACCAACCAATCCCAGCGCGCGCGTTGACATGGAATCCATGTTCAACGCAACAATCGCCAGTGAAACACCATCACCGTAGCGACGCTGCCGAACCGCCGCATCCGATAGTTCCGCGAAAAACTCTGAAGGTTTCGGATTGAGTTTCTGCGCCATCGCAAACGCACGCTTGTACTCGGCCGAATCTCCAGTAATCCACGCCGAGGCGCCGAGCATCGCCCAACCCGACATGTTCGCCGAATCGATTGCGAGTGCGCGACGCGTGTAATAGTTGGCCGAGTCGTAGACCTCGGAGGCGAGGTGTTCGCGCGCTTGCATGAGGAGCGCGTTCGTCAGCATCGGGTTCGCCTTCAGTGCGTCACCCAACAGTTTTGCCGTTCCTTTGCCGCCGCCAAACTCTGCGACGCGCGCCAGTCCAAACGTCGCGCGCGAATTGCCCGGAACGAGTCTCAGAACGTCCTCGTACGACGCTTGGGCGTCCGGGGCGACAAACTTGTCCAGAAACAGATCGCCCGCGCGAAGTCGTCCTTCAATGTTTGTTGGATCAACAGCGACAGCTCGATCAAACGCGGCCAACGCATTGCGGACCGCTTGTTTGTCGTTGGAACCAATGATGACGTATGCGCGTCCCGTTGCGACGCAATCATCTGCATTCCAGTTGGTGCCGTTCTCGTATGCATTTGTGAGTGCGCGCGCGCGCTGCAAAGCGTCGTTGCGATCGCCACGTGCCCACGCGAGTTCGGCCAGACCAACTTCGGCCGTACGACTGCCGGGCGCTTTGGCTGCGATCGATGCGCGGTACGCGCTGTCTGCACCAACCAAACGTCCGCGCAACACGAGAATGTCGCCCAACACGCCAAGTCCAGGCGCCCCCGACGCGCGCGCAAGCTTTTCGGCGTCATCAAGTCTGCCAGAATCTGACAACGCTGCGACGCGAGCAGAAATCGTGGGTGCGCGATTGACCGGCGGTTGCGCACTCGCTTTGTCTGAGGGCGAACACGCGGCGGTCAGTCCAATAAACGCGAGTGACCAGGATGAAAATTTCATCACGGCTTTCCTCCCGCGGCCTTGATCGCAGCCGTCTTCTCCGCGATTGAAATCAGCAGTTTTTCCAGTTCGTTTTCGTACGCGCTGGTTTCCATGCTGGCCTTTTTCGCGCGCAGTGTCGCGACCTGCGATTCCAGCGCAGCCCGTTCGGCAACGAGTGCAATAACTTTCGGATTCGAGCTCGCCTGCGCACCACCAAATGCAACAGTGCGCGCAATGGCGCTGTCGCTGAGTGTGGCGTGCTCGGTAAGCATGCGATTGTCGGCTTCATACGCGCGCGCAACTTCTTTCTTTGCGTACGTGAACGCTTCGATTACCGATACGCGTCCGTCTTTGTCGGCATCGGCTTCGGCCGACGTCAGTCCTTTGACAAATGGAGTCGCAAACATTGTCTCGTTGCGTTCCATCGCTGTGCGCGTGGCGGAAACAATCACGCGATTTGGTCCGCCCAGCACTTGCAGAAAATCACCACCGCCGCTGCCGGCCAGCACGA
>JBDTTO010000540.1:0-3419 GCA_039930585.1 Gemmatimonadaceae bacterium | reverse complement strand
TCATGGCTGGGCGAGTGCGAAAATTGGTGAAACTGTCTAACTACAAGATCATACTATTAAATGATAGTTTAGAAGGCAATAGTTTGTTCCCGGTTGCCCGAAACAAAGTTGAATCAGAAGCTCCGACGAGCCGGCTACAGAGACACGCGTGGCGGCAGTCGAGCTACTCGAACAGCTCCGCCAATTTCATCGCGAAACCAGGCAGGACAGCTTCGCCTTCGAGCGCGGAGTCTTCATGCACAATCGATTCCGCCCCGTCAGCGCGATACACGCGTGCGAGACGACGCGCAGGATCAATTACCCACACAAGTGACGTCCCGGCGGTTAACCAATCGGACACTTTCGCGAGCACGTCACCTGCGCGATCTCCTGGCGACAAAACCTCAACCGCGAGGTCCGGCGCGAGCTCTGCAAATCCATGGCGGTCGACTGGTATGCGATCCCACGCGACAAACGCGACATCCGGCGCGCGCACTGTATCGGGGCGGCGCTGCAACGTGAATCCAGTTTCCGCTGCAAGCACGTCGCCAAGGGGATGTGCGGATGCGCGCGCGCGCTGGTCACCTTCGAGGAACACCGCTATGCGCACAAGCACGCGCCCGGCGACACTGCCGTGCCGGTAACCAGCTGGTTCCTTGACCACCAGCCGACCACGCACGAGTTCAGTGCGTTGGCCCCGTGAATCGTACGTGAGCAACTGCTCGGCCGTCATTAAATCGGTCGCAGGGAGCATGCGGGCCGGCCTCCGAGAATTACGTGTTCTGGTCATGCAGCGAGCGTACGCCAGCGCGTCAGTGCACCGTCACGCCACTCCGTAACAACCTACGCTCGGCACACCCGCCGAGTCTACTCGGCGCAGACAGACTGACGGACCGGACGTGCAGTGCGTTCACTGCTTCCGCGCGACGAATAGATACCGGCAGAACCGGACGTACAGTGCGTTCACTACTTCCGCGCAAATGGATTCCGCGCAGCACGCACAAGCAATCTACGGCCGCTGTTTTCAACGCCCCAGATTTCAGTGTCTGCGATATCATTTGCCAATTCCGTACTGCGCAATGCTGAAGTGCGCAGTACACCGATGAATGGAAACGCCTCGGCCTTGGTGAGGTCGACCGTGTATCCCAGGTCGCCGAGCGAACCGACCGTCACTTTGCTCAACGGCATGTTTTGTGTGAAGTAGCCTTGCATCAACTCATTGGCAAAGACGCTGGCGCGCCAATGTGCGTCGCGTGTTCCGGGGTTACCGATATTCTCGACTGGAACTGCGTTGCCCGTGTACGATGGAAAAAGCTGCGCGAACTGAGCGCGTGCAGACGGGCCCGTGAAGAACGGATCATCTGTGCCCGCGCCAACCAACAGATTGTGCGAGGTCCAGTGCGTACCAACGCCCAGTACGTGACCAAGTTCATGCGTCACTACATTGTCGAGAATTCCCTGCGCGACCAACAAATCCGTATCAGCGCTGTCGAGCAGCAACAACCCCATTTGCGTAAGCCCGACCGGCAAGTGCGTGGTACACGGAGCTGCGCGCGCGACCACGTTTCCGGGTCCATCCAAAGTTGTGAGCTGCACAAAAACCAGGAGATCTTCGACGACTTCGTTGATCGCGGGCGCGCCGGGAAAACAACGGCTCGCAACCTCATTGAGCGGACTTGTCTGCACATGTCCGACAATTACGCGTTGCCAACGCTGCACTGCGGTTGCTACGCCCTGACGGAGACGCGGCGTAACACCATCGCCGAGGAAGCGCACGCACACAGAAAACGAAGCAGGTGGTGCGACGGAGGCGGTTAGTGTGAGCGACACACCGGGAAGCGACGGACTTGTGACGATCAAGGTTTGCGTAGCACTGCCGGACAACGTCCACGCGCCAAGCAATGCGTAACCGGTACCTGCGCTGCTTACGACTGAACCATCAGTCACTGCGCCGGAGCCAGGGCCGGGCGTAAACACAATAGGAATTCCACCGATGCCGTTTCCAAATTGATCACGCACGGCAATTAGTGGTGATGTGCACAGTCGTTTGTCGGCTTGCCCTGATTGCGCATTTCCGTCGATGGCGACGAACTGGCTGGCTGGGGCGGCTGACGCGTTCGCAAAAACCATTGTTGTCGCGCCGGTTCTGCTATCGTCTGCGCGTAATGATTGTGTGCCGGATTTCGGGCCCAGTTTCCACGAACTCACGGTTGCAATGCCATTGTCGTTCGTGGTCTGCTGATTGCCGGTAATGGTGCCGCCGCCGGTCCACACTGCAAACTGCAGGAAAATGTGAGGCACCCCATTGCCGTACTTGTCAACGGCTTTCACTGATGGTGGTGTTGCAACGTCGGCACCCACAACGCCAGAGATTGTCGGGGAAGCGGACACGAATCCGACAAACGGACCAGGAGCAACGTTGGCCGTCATCGCGATTACTGAAACGCCGGCGGTGCGTGCGGTTACCGTCTGAATGCCGGACACCGTGCCGAGCGTCCAGTTGCCGGCGTTGGCTCGACCGTTGCCGTCCGTCAGTGACGAATCGTTATCGACTTTGCCTGAAGTGGCGGTCCACTTGACCCACGCGTTGGCGACGCCAATTCCATTCTTGTCTTTGACGGTGATAAACGGTGCAACAATAACAACCGAGTTCAGATCGGCATCGAATACTTGTGCAGTGCCAGGCGTGAGTGTCGGCGGAACAACAACCGGCACCTCAATTGGAACGACTGGCGCGACGGGTTTGTCGCCGCACGCCACGCACACAAGTACGACTGCGATGCGCGCCAGGAATTTAACAGTAGCCGTTGTGCGTTTGAACATTCAAAATCGTAGTGAGGTCGCAGTTTCCGGTCAGCCACGGCGTGGAGCAGCAGCCAGGCGGATGACGGAAACAGCAACGCTTGAGAGGAAGGCACGGTGGTTTTAGCAGCACTCGCGGAACGTCCTCTTATTTACACCAGATTTCGTGTTCGGCTACGACAAACGGCGTCGAACATCCCCTGAGGGTGTTCGACGCCGTCCGGTCAAAACTTCTTGCGAATTAGCGTGAAGCGAGACCGGCGGTACCCGCTGGCAGACTCGTTGGCGAACCCAACGCCGTCAGTGAACCGTTGGCATTGATTTTAAATCCGACAATGTTGTTGGTTCCACCGACACGCACGTACAGGTACTGACCGTCTGGGCTGATGGTTTCGTCCGCTGGCGCGCCGCCAGTGATGCCGGTACGACCATCGGAATTGAGTAGCGTGATCTGACCGCCGGCGGCCACCGAGTAACCGCTGACAGTGCCGCTTCCGGTGTTGGCGACATAGGAGAAATGATTGTCCGGCGTCACTGCAACCCAGCATGCGGCGGTTTCGGTTGTGAGCACCGTACCACTGATCAACGCCAACGCTGACGTGACATCGCCGGTGCGTCCAACCTGATACGTAGGGCGC
>JBDTTO010000539.1:0-3420 GCA_039930585.1 Gemmatimonadaceae bacterium | reverse complement strand
GCAGCATGCACCATGAACACTTCCACAGCTCCGACGTTCACAATTGGTGGAAACACGTATTACAAGCAAGCATGTAGCTTCTATGGAGGAGATTGGGCGGGAATTCTCGGTACCGCTACCATTAATTTCGGCGCCTCTGGAGGGGCCGTCGGCCTATTCGACACGTACGATTTTGACATTCGCATCAGAAAGAAAGCGGACGGCACCAACGACTATAAGAATTCTGTTGGCACCGCGATGGCACACCTACTCCCTTCAGTAACGCTCACACCGCAAACGTTTCGACTACTTTACGGCGTTTTTGACCCATCATCGCCATGACTCGAAAAAGTGTCAAAGTTTTTATCGTTTGTTGGATGGCTTTGGTGACAGGATGTACCGACGAATTGTTGCCAATCGAAAAGCGCACGCCGGTCAACCTGGCGGCATTTTACAGCGAGCTGAAGGTTCCGCAGAATTCAAAGGTGCTAAATCAGCAGGATACTTTCGTTGTGCCGGACCCCAACGGATCGTTTCCTGTGCAAGGCGTTGTATCGGTCGAACTATCAATACCCTCTGACTCGATGCATCAGTTGCTAACGTCAGCCCGAGAGCGCGGCTTCCAGAAAATCTCGGATGCGACGGAAGTTCAGAAAGGCCTGCTGGCAACTAACGCGACGAGGGTCGGTGTGTTCAAGATTCAGCTGGGCCACATCACGGACAATCGCAACGTGTTTGTCCTGGACTCGGCTAACAATTTCTTCTGGGTCTATCACGGTCAGATATCTGAAAAGTGGTAACAGGAGCAATTCGTTTCATTATCAGCTCGCAAGTCCAAGGCACCGGATGTCGAAGCAATCGCACGTTTGAACCTATGTGTTAATACTCAGCAGAACGAACCGATTCCATGAACAGTCGTTCTGATTCTATCGGGCCCATTTGTTTCCGGAAAGTGAATTGTCCGCGCAAATATTTGTGGCGCAATAAAAAACCGCGCGAGAAGATTCGCGCGGTTTTTCAAAACGCTGAAGCTATTTACTGCCCCATGGTACATCGGCGCTGGGCCCGTAAATCTGCGGCAGCTTCATGTCCAACATGCGCTCATACACGCTGAGCTGACCGCGATGGTGCACAAGATGACTGAGATGTTGCCGGGCAGCTTCACCGCGTGGCAATGTCATTAACACATTGTCTCCCATCTTGAGTGACCAGTTCGTTTCCAGTTTGTCACCTGTGATGTTTTGCAATGCTTCGCGGCAGTTCTTCACATTCCGGTCAAACGCTTCGAGAATTTCATTGCCCGATTTCGGTGCCGGTTTCCCACCGGCAGCCAGGTCAATTGCATCGGTGCGCAATGTCTGATCAATCCAGCCCGGAATTGCGGATACCAGTTCAACCAGATACCAGAACTCCATCGACTTCTCGTGCGGCTTGAAGTGCGGTTGATCATCGGGCAACGATTGCAGCATCTTGCGTGTCGTGTCCATTTCGTGATCGAATTCCTTGAGCGGAATTACGGGAGTATTTGAAGCAGTCATAAGCGTCTCCGGAGAGTGTGGGCGTCGGCCCGTGTACACTACCGCCGGAAACTTGTTCGCTCACTTGTCTCGCGCGTGAGCATTCTCACATTGCCGACTGACTCTATAATGACACCCGGTTTCGCCCGCCGGCTTTCGAACGATACAGCGCGTCGTCGGCGCGATGTATCAATGATTCTGCATCTCCATACTTGTAGTCCGTACACGAAACGCCAATGCTGACACGCACGGTCAACGGGCCAACCGCCGTCTCAACCGGTGTACGCGCGACGGCTTGCAACACACGCGTTGCGGCCAGTATACCCGCGTCTTCGGCACAACCCGGTAACAGCGCCATGAACTCTTCGCCACCAAACCGGCCAATAGCGTCGTAGTCGCGCAACGCCGAACGCAGTCGCGATGCAACTTCACGAATCACAACATCACCTATCGGATGTCCGTGCGTGTCGTTGATCTTCTTGAAGTGATCGATGTCAATCATGGCAATCGACATTGGGCGATCTTCGCGTTTCGCACGAAGCAATTCTGCATCAACCTGCTCCAGAATCCGACGACGATTCCACAATCCCGTCAGCACATCCTGCGTGGCCAGCACACTCAATTCCGCATGTGCCTTCAGCAAACCTTCTTCGAGCGCCAACACGCGTGTTCCGCAGCGCAAGCGTGATCGCAATTCCGCCGCGTCAAACGGTTTCGTCAGGAAATCATCTGCGCCCGAATCGAGACCGGCAATCACATCATCACGGCCCTCGCGCGCCGTCAGCATGATGATGTACACGTACACTTCCGAGCGCGCGCGCACGGCGCGACACACCGTGGGACCATCCGCGCCGGGCATCATCCAATCGATAATGGCCATACGCGGTCCTTCGGGGTGCATCAATGCGGATACGGCCTGCGGCCCGTCGCCGACTGCGATCGTTTCATGGCCCAGACGACTGAGCGTACGTTGTAAAAGTCGTCGCGATACTGCATCGTCATCGGCAATCAAAATACGCATGTTACGCGGCCTGGCTGAATCGAATGATTTCCGTATTCAGACGCGACAACTCACGCTCGAGTACGCGCAACTGTGTCAGCGCACCATCCAACTGCGCTTCACGGCCCATCGCTTCGAGCGTTTTGGCAACCGTTGCAACAGCGTCGCCACCAATGCTGCTGGCCGAGCCCTTGAGCACATGCGCCGAGCGACACACAGCCGGCGCGTCACCGGATTCAACTGACAAGCGCACATCCTGCAACATGCGATCGGACTCGCCGCGAAAAATTTCCGCGAGCTCATTCAACAGCTCCGAATCGCCTTCAAGCCGATCGAGCGCCCCAACCGTATCAAATGCGACGGTATCCGCCTCAACAACGGGAAAGATTTCATCCGACGGAGGCCGCACACCGGAAACTTTGACAAGTTCACCAATCGCCGCGAACAGCTCGACCGCATGCACGGGTTTTGACAAATATCCGTCCATGCCAACCGCCAGACATTCCTCGCGATCGCCAGTCATTGCGTGCGCCGTCAACGCAATAATCGGAACGTGTTGTCCCGAGTCCTTCTCAAACTTGCGAATGGCGGCCGTTGCTTCATGACCGTCCATGTCGGGCATCTGCACGTCCATCAGCACGACATCAAACGTGCCGTTTTGCACGGCTTCAACAGCCAGCAGACCGTTTTCAACCAGCACCACCGTATGTCCGCGCTTCTTCAGAATTGATTCGACCACTCGGCGATTGACGGCGTTGTCTTCGGCAACCAGCACGCGTAATCCCACTGGTTCCTGCACCATGTCTTCAGGCGCGACAGGTTGTGTCATGGTCCGTTGCTCACCAGAAATGGAAAGGATTTCGAGAACTGCTTCAAGCAGGACCGATTGACGCACGGGCTTGGTGAGATATGACGCGACGCCCA
>JBDTTO010000538.1:0-3423 GCA_039930585.1 Gemmatimonadaceae bacterium | reverse complement strand
CATAACCACACCTGTAAAAATTGTCGCAGAGCGCGACTCCACCTACGCGCGCGCGATTCGTTTGAGAAGCGCCGAGGAATATGTGGCTGAGCGATGCGGCGTCGGTGGACAATACGCCGATTCGCTCAAGGACGCGTGGGTTGCGGGGCGAATCATCGGCGACGGCAGAAATTCCGTCGAATCGCTTGAGATTAAAATCAGTGTCGAAAATCCGGTGAACGTCTGGAATGCAGTTGATGAGTTCTACACAACCGGCACTGACGGGCTGTTCTTCATCTGCTCGAAGAAGTTACGGCCAGGAACACCTGTGCACGTGGAGATTCGGAAGAACAAACAGTTGCTGCAGACACTTGCAGGTCAGTTGCAGGGTTTTCTCACGATTCTCAAAATACCGATGAAGCTTGAATAGTTGCTTTTCGAAGTTGGCACGAAACGTGTGCAGGTTTCGAGCGGCCTCTGCGTCTCACTGTACACCTATACTGTGACGCCCGCATGCCGCTCGCCCAACTCACACTGCCCGTCCGCCGCGCGTTCTCGGCACTCCGTGAAGACCTCCCCTACGCGCTGCGCGCACTGGTGCGCTCACCGGGACTGACCTTCACCATCAGGCTGACTTTCGCGCTTGGCGTTGGCGTGAATGCTGCGGTGTTCTCTGTGCTGGATCGTGTGTTTTTTCAACCGCCTCCGGGTATTCGCGAACCGAATCAACTACTGCGACTCCATGCGCACCAGATTTCGAAGGATCCGCGAGACGTTGCAATTCCGGTCAGAACCCTGCCGTTTCTAACAACGCGCGACATGCTCGAACTTGCAAAAACTGTGCAGGGGCGCGCGCAACTTGAAGGCGACTATCTTTATCGTCGCGGACGCACGACGCCGGACAAGCAACAGGTTCTGGTTACGTATGTAACGCCCGGATATTTCCCGATGCTTGGTATCCGTATGCAGCGCGGCCGCGCCTTCTCGGCTGATGAATCCCATCTTCCGGGCGCGCCGGCACCGGTTGCCGTCATCAGCGATCGGTACTGGCGACGGAAGTTCGCCAGGGATTCCAACGTCGTTGGCAAAACGATTCAGATGGACGAAGACACCTACACGATTATTGGTGTGGTGGCGCCAGAGTTTGAAGGCATCGAACTGGAATCGATTGATTTTTGGGCGCCACTGTCGAACGTTGAGAATGGTGAGATCACAGCGCTCCGAGTGATTGCACGCGTGACCGATGGCACGTCCACTGAAGTATTGGACCAATTGCTCTCGAAATCATATCGCGAAATTCATTCGAACGATCTGCGCGTCGCCGCAGGATCTGAAATTCTGACCGCGCCGATTCTGAATGCGCGCGGCCCGAAGTCCAAGGGCACGAGTATACCGCGCATCCCGAACTTGACAGAGCAGAGCATCGCATTGCTTGCACGACTGGGGATTGTTGGGTTGATGGTCCTGATTATCTCAGTTGCCAACGTCGGAAGTTTGTTGTTGATGCGCGCGGTGCGTCGACGACATGAAATTGCCGTGCGACTCGCATTGGGCGTGTCAAATATCCGACTCATTTCGCAACTCGTGACTGAGAGCGTGCTGCTTGCAAGTCTTGCTGGTGCGGCTGCGGTGGGTGCTGCGGTTTTCGCAGGTGGAATTCTGCGGACGCAATTGGCCAGTCGCATTCACTGGAGCGACACCGTCATTGACCAACGTGTCATTGTATTCGCGATGGCGATTGCGATTGTTGGCGGATGTTTCGCTGGACTCGCACCTGCACTGTTTGCACTCCGTGCTGACGTTGCTGCGTGGCTTCGGAGTGGAACTGTTGTCCGCGCTGGATCTCGCATTCGATCCACACTGCTCGTCGTGCAGGCCGCGTTATGTATGGCGCTACTCGCCAGCGCCGGCACGCTGTTGATGAGCCTTCGACGTGCGGAAGTTGTTGACCGCGGATTTGACGTCGATCACACGTTGAGCGTTTCGCTTCCCGCGTCTTACGCGAGTTCGGAGACGGATGTGCAACGCGCGACGGCGGGATTGCGCGCAATGGCGGAAGTTGAAGCGGTTGGACGTTCGTACACCGGCATCAAGGAGCTTGGATTTCGCAGTAAGGTTGGACTGTCCGCGCGCGATACGGTCGGCGAAAGCGCGAAGGGGCCGTGGGTCGATTTTGCGGATGAGCAGTGGGCGCGCTCGGTGGGCGCGCGTTTGATTGCAGGTCGTTGGTTTGATTCCACAACCAACACGCAACCAGTGGCGGTGTTGAATGAATCCATGGCTCGCGCGTTGTATCATGGACGACCGATTGCGGGCACATGCATTCGCGTGCGTGAACCGGGCGGAGGCGTGTGTCGCAACGTGATTGGCGTTATTCGCGACATCGATTGGGAGGCTTCGAATGCAGGAGTGCAACGTGTGTACATCCCATTGCTGCAGGCGTGGTCCAAACCGCCGACTGGGTTGATTCCGAATTTTCTAGTCGTGCGCTCACGTACTGCGGCGCAACCCGGAGTCGTAAAGCGGATGCAAACCCGGATTCTGGCCGTCGCCGGATCCAGTGGTGAGGATGCGCGAGTGCAGCGCGTGATTGATATGCTTGAGCCTCAACTTCAACCGTGGCGATTGGCTGTGAAGTTGTTTTTGGTGCTTGGCGCACTTGGACTTATCGCTGCAGCGACTGGCATCTATGGCCTGGTGTCATTCGACGTCACGCAGCGCACGCGCGAAATTGGTGTTCGTCTCGCCCTTGGTGCGCCGTCGCTAGGCATTGTGCGACTGGTGTTGAGTGCGTCTCTGCAAGTGGTTGGCTATGGCGTCGCTGCAGGACTTGTCGCTTCGCTGGTGACTGGACGCGTGATGTCGGCGCTGCTGTTTCAAACGTCGCCATACAATCCGATGGTAATCGCGATAACCGCAGCCGTTGTTGCAGTCGTGACTATTGTGGCGAGTGTCGTTCCTGCATGTAAGGCCACGAGATTGAGTCCGGCCTTAGCGTTGAAAGGCGAGTGATCGCTAACCTTTCTTTCGCGTGACCATTACGACGCATCTTGCTTCCGATGCAAGCGGTGTCACACGTGTGGGATCGGAGCAGTTGGTTCGCCAGAGTCCGGAATGAACTACAACATTCCGAACTCTGGCGAACCAACCATTCCGATCGACTGGCGCTCGCGTGGGATGGGAAGCAGGTCAGTGTCGCCGAGAGGGGACGTTGTTGTTCGGCCCAGCTCGGCGACACTGACCTGCTGACCTGGCGACCGGCTGACGCCCGCGCGCCGAGCGGCTGGCTATTCGTTATTGATCGAGTACTTCGCGCAATTTGTGCGCCAGGGTTTCTGACGTGAAAGGTTTATGCATGAACGCGATACCCGGTTCCAGCACGCCGTGATGGACGATGGCGTCTTCGGTGTAACCCGACATGAACAACACTTTGAGGCCAGGTTG
>JBDTTO010000537.1:0-3433 GCA_039930585.1 Gemmatimonadaceae bacterium | reverse complement strand
TGCTTCCATCCCACAGCCTCGCTTTCGCGCGGTGGTGTTTGATGGCTTTCCCATCTTTGATCCACGTCCGATTTCAGCGTTGGCCGAAGAATTGTTTCCGGGCAAGGGCGCGGAGCTGATCAACACTTGGCGCACGCGACAGTTCGAATACACGTGGCTTCGTACGATTGAGAAACGATACGTCGATTTTCGGCAAGTGACCGAAGACGCGCTTGTGTTCGCCGCCAAATCGATGAAGCTCGACCTGAACGATGAGAATCGTGCGCGACTTGTGAACGGTTATTCAAATCTCAAGGCGTGGCCCGATGTCCGAACTGCGCTGGACGCGCTCAGGAGCGCAGGCGTTCGCATTGGATTTCTCACGAACTTTTCGGAAGCGATGCTCAATGCGAACATCAAGAGTGCGGGACTCGACGGCTACTTCGAGAAATTACTGAGCACCGATTTAGTGCACGAATTCAAACCTGCGCCAACTGCGTATCAGATGGGCGTTGATGCTTTCCAGCTTCCAAAGGAGAACATTCTCTTTGCGGCGTTTGCCGGATGGGATGCGGCGGGCGCAAAATCGTTTGGATATCCGACGTTCTGGGTAAATAGACTGAACGCGCCGACCGAAGAATTGGGAAACGCACCTGACGGCGTTGGTGGAATGGCCGAGTTGGTGAAGTTCGTTTTGCCATAGTCGACAAAAATGACGCGCGAATTTTCAGGCAAAGGTCTGCACGCTATTCACGAAAAGACACATGACCGCTACACACCATGGTACAACTCCATTTCATATTCGTCGCGCAACTCCAGCTGATCGCGAATGCCTCGTAGACATCTGGTGGCGTTCGGCCTCGGCCACACACACGTTTCTTTCCGTATCGCAACTCGAAGCATTGTTGCCAGACGTTCAGGCACTGCATCTCGAACTGCTTGATACGTGGGTGTTGTGTGCGGAGAGTTCGGACGCTGTTGGTTTTCTGGTGCTGGATATGAGCGCGGTCGATGCACTCTTCATCGCGCCGGAATGGCTTCGACGCGGCGGCGGAAAGTTGTTGATGCGGAAAGCGCGTGAATTGGCCGGCCCGCTCCGCGTGGACGTGAATGAGCAAAACGCCAATGCAATTCAGTTCTATCTGGCTGAGGGATTTGTAATCGTCGGCCGATCACCAGTTGATGACGCCGGTCGTCCCTATCCGCTGTTGCATCTCGAGGAACCGTCTTCTGCTTGGCCGAGTTGATGTTGCGACATGCAGCGCGACGACTTTATGCTCGTTCCCTGCTAGTTTATTTCAGCAAGTGCACGCCACGCGGCGTCGGGAGTCTCGGGAGGAACCATCGTGCGAGTCAGCGACCGTGTGTTGTTGTGTGGAGCGTTACTGACCGGAGCGGCAGCACTGTTGCACGTCGGGATTATTTTCGGCGGACCGGGCTGGTATCGGTTCTTTGGCGCTGGCGAGAAAATGGCGCGGTTGGCTGAGCGCGGGTCCAGCGTTCCGGCGTTGGTCACCACCGGTATTGCAACGCTGCTCGGCGTTGCGGCCCTTTACGGCGTGTCTGGTGCGGGAGCTATGCCGGCGCTGCCGCTTCAGCGTCCAATGTTGTTGCTGATCGCTTTAGTTCTTTTGATCCGAGCGGTGGGTGGCGTGCCTGCGGTGCTGTTCGTGGACATTCCGTATCTGCAGATGCTTAAGAACCGAATGACATTTATGGTGATCAGTTCTGTCTTCTGCCTGGTGATCGGACTTTGTTATGCGATCGGGGCAGTAGCGCTCGGGCATCGCGATGATCCCGCTGCGGCAGCGCTCCAGAACGCCAGCTACCGGTAATTTCGCAGCGCGATTCCCGAGTGCCCACGCCGCCTTCGGAACGCGTGTCAGGCACCTGCATTTGCGCGCCGCCGCGCCTCTACGCGATAACGGCCGGGCGGGCTGCCGCGCAAGCGTGAGAACGCGCGTGAAAATGCAAACTCCGATGTGTATCCAACATCGTGTGCAATTGCGCCCAACGCATGATCCGTATCGCGCAATTGTCGCGCGGCCAGATCCATGCGCCAGCGTGTGAGATACGCGAGAGGCGGTTCACCAACGAGCGCGACAAAACGACGCGTCAGCGTAGCACGCGACATACTGACTTCGCTCGCGAGTTTCTCGATGGTCCACGGAGCGTTTGGTGCCGAGTGCAGTGCGGTCAGTGCGCGCGACACAATTGGATCCCGGAGCGCCTTGAGCCACGATGCTGTATCGTGCGTGTTGTCGTCCATCCACGCGCGCATCACGTGTACGAACAACACATCAATCAGTCGCTCGATAATTGTTGCAGACCCTGAACGACGCGCGGTGAGTTCCTGTCGCAGCAGTCGGAGAGTGGTTTGTACAGCACTCGACTCGGATTCCGGTTGCGCCGACACAAACAACGCAGACGGCAACAAGGACAGCAGTGGATGGGCCACTTCGCGATCGTAATCGTAGGCTGCGCAAATAATGTGCGTCGATCCGCCCGGACCATCCAACACGACTTCGCCAGCTGCGTCACGTGCGTTGGCTTTGGCAATGCGATCCCACGGTATGGTCGGACCTGTGGCGGTGCTCGCAATCGTGTGCGGCGCGCCCGTTGGCAGCAGTACCACATCACCGGGCAATAATTCCCGCGGTGCGCGACCCGTGAGGCGCACCCAACATGCGCCTGCCGCGACCGCGTGAAACGTGGCGCGTGGCGCCTGGCCAATACGAAGCCCCCACGGCGCGCGCGCCCGCACGTGTGCCATGACGGCTCCACGTACGCGTACCATCTCGAGCACGTCGGCCAACGGATCGAAAGCGTCCATGCTGTAAACATGTCCGTGGATCCACATCATCGTCAATCGGTGAGCCGCGCGGATATAAAATCGCCACAATCAGTCATTCATGCGCTCGAAGTGCGGGCATACCATACGCTCCATGGGTTTTCATCCTCACTCTGGAGCCGTTATGCAGATCAAAAATTCAGTTGCGCTCGTCACCGGCGCAAATCGCGGCATCGGTCGCGCCTTTGTTGAAGCACTTTTGTCGGGTGGTGCGAGTCGTGTCTATGCGACCGCACGCACAGCGCGAACGCTCGATGCCGTGGTCGCGCTTGATCCGACGCGCGTGCACGCCATCACGCTTGATGTAAAAAACATGTCCGACGTGAAGAATGCTGCGACCGTTGCGTCCGATGTTTCGTTGCTCATCAACAACGCCGCCGTGCTCAATTCTGGTGGACTCACAGACATCCCGTTGCAAATCGTACGTGACGATATGGAGACGAATTTCTTTGGCACATTGAACGTCGTGAATGCGTTTGCGCCAACGCTTGAACGCAACAGTGGCGCGGTCGTGAATATGTTGACGTTGCTCTCGATGGCGAGCATGCCGGGACTCGCGTCATACAATGCATCAAAAGCAGAATTTTTATATCGCGTATAATT
>JBDTTO010000536.1:0-3447 GCA_039930585.1 Gemmatimonadaceae bacterium | reverse complement strand
AGTCGTATCCAGCGCGCGCATGACCAGCGGCAGATTCTGGAAGAAACTTCCGGCGTCACCAGCGGGCTTGAGGCCCAGCCGTTTCGCTTCGGCGGCAATGTAGGCCGTGGCACGGTCGTGATCGGGTGTGCCGATCCGTCGGCCGCCCATTGAATCATTCGCGAACTGGTAGAGCCGCGTCATCAGGTCGCACGCAGAGACCGCGGCGGCGGTTGGTGGCCCCGCATAAGCGAGCGGGAGCGCTGCGCCAGCAGTGGTCGCGGGGCACTGCGCCGAGAGGGCACGAGTGGCGAAACACGCGAAGGCGGGAAGCATCACCGCGTTCAGGAAAGAAAGTCGGCGTGAAGGCATCGCGAACAGTAACGCCGCGATTTCCGAACGCCTAATCCTCGCGCAAACTCGCTACCGGATCGACCCGCGACGCGCGCGCTGCGGGAATTGCCACCGCAACTGAAGCCACAATCGACAACAACAGAGCTACCGTAACGAACGCGACGCCATCCAGCGCACTCAAGCCGAACAACATGCTGCGAATGGCCTGCGACGAACCAATCGACAGCGCGATTCCAAGCGCGAGTCCCACACCAACAACTCGCGCTCCCTGACGGAACATCATGGTCTGCACACTGCGTCGCGTTGCGCCCAAGGCCATGCGAATGCCGATTTCGCGTGAACGCTGACTGACTGCAAAGGCGACCACTCCGTACACGCCAACGGCCGCAAGCAGCATTGCAACCAGTCCAAGTGCACTGGCCATCTTTCCGGCGAGCTGCACTGGAGCCACCACGCGTTGCAGCTCCTCGTCGAGCCCACGCACGGTCACAATCAGATTTGCATCAAACTGATGCGCAATACGTGTCGCCAGCGACTGCACCTGACTCGCGGATAGCTCCGTTCGAACAACCAGATGAACGGACTCATTGTTCTGCGAGGGCAATTTGTAGTAATACGGCCCATCGTTCGTGCCAAGCGAAGCGCTTTGAATATCGCGCACCACGCCCACAACAACCAATTGGTGCGAATCTTCAGTTACCGTGCGCCCAATCGGATTGGTGTTGGGCCATGCACGTTTTGCAAAGGCTTCACTCACAACAATCGAGGCAGGATCGCCGAACTCATTGTCCGAAAACACGCGTCCGCTCACAACGGGAATTCCCAACGTGCGGAAATAGTCGCTGGACACGTTGTTCACCATCGTTCGGAGCGCCGGCCCCAGCTTGCCCTGAGCGCCATCAACGTTGACCTCGGTCGTGGCCCGCCCACGCAGCGGAATCATTTGCGTAGCCGCCACTGATTTCACGCCCGACGTTGTCAGAAAACCTTCGCGCATTGCCGAAAAAAATGCACGAGTTCGAACGGAGTCGTAATTCGCCTGCTCAAGATCGAACGACAACGTACTTACACCGGCAATGTCGAAACCGGGTTTAATTGTGAATGATCGCTGCGTCGCGCGAAGAAACATGGCAGCCGTCACGAGCAGGAGCGCGCTCACCGACACTTGCGCAACGACTGCAGCATTTCGCCAGTTGGATGCACTGCCGCGCCGGGTACCAGCGCCCGAATCATTTCGCAACGCCGCCGTGAGTTGCAGGTTCGTCGACTGCAATGCAGGTATGAGTCCAAACAACAGTGCCGCACCAACCGCAACAACCACCGTGGCGGCAAGCACCCACACATCGGGTGTGAGTACGAGATTCAATTCCTGATCGGGAGCAGACGCTTTAATGAGCGGCGGCAACCACCAGGCGAGGACCATTCCAAGTGTGCCGCCCGCGAAGGCCAGCACTCCGCTCTCCACCATCAGTTGCACAATAAGTCGCGCACGTGATGCGCCGAGCGAGAGTCGAATACCAATCTCGCGACGACGGGCGTTGGCGCGCGCGAGCAGCAGATTCATGACGTTGGCGCAACACATCAACAGAATGAGAGCGCCGAGAACGGTTGCGCCGGTGACCGCTGCAACCACCCCGGCACGATCATCAGGGTCGATTGCGAGCGAGCCCGTTCCGACGTGAATTGTCGAAACGCGTCCCGGCCAATTTGAGTCTTCGGCTCGCGCGAGCGTAGTGAGTTCGGCTGCAGCGCCGTCAGGGTTCGCGTCGGCGCGCAATCGACCAAAAGCAGCGAGCCAACTGATGTCGCGGTCGAATTCTTTGGCGGTACCGGGCAACAACGAAGCGTACATCGTGACTGGCACCCAGACTTCAGCGGGGGCAAACGTCACTCCGGCAAAACCTTGTGCCGCCACACCAATGACGGTGAACGGTTGGCGATTGATTGTGAGCGAGCGTCCGATGATCGTGGTATCGCCACCAAAGCGACGTTGCCAGTGCGCATACGACAGCACAACGACGCTACCTGCTCCGTTGCTTGCACATTCTTCCGGAAGAAATGCTCGTCCCCGCGCCATTGGAACTCGCGCCGTGACGAAGTAATTGCAACTCGCCAACTCACCATTGATTGCTACCGAGCGATCACCAACATCGAGACTGAGCGATTGGCCGCGGTAGACGGCGATTTGTTCGAGGTTCTGCGTTCCCTGTCGCAACCGTAAATAGTCAGGCCACGACACCATCGAAGCTCGCCCTTTAACGTACAGACTGTAATTGCGTCCGTCGTCGTGCACTTCGCGCGACACGTTAACGAAACGCGATGGGTCACCAACTGGCGGTGGACGCAGCAGCAACGAATACAGCAGCGTGAACAGTGCCGCATTGACGCCGATACCGAATGCAAGCGTGAGTGTGGCTGTGATCGCGAATGCGGGGCGTTTGACCAGGCCGCGCAGCGCGTAACGCACGTTCCGCCACGACGCATCAACAAATGCGGTTGGGCGCGACTCGTGAAAGTGTTCGGTTTGCGTTGTCACATTGCCGAACAGTTTGCGTGCGGCGTGTCGCGCGTCATCGACCGACATTCCCTCCGCGATCAACCGATCGGTTTCGATGGCGAGATGTGATTCGATTTCGTTTGCGAAGTCGCTTTCACTGCGTGGGCGTTTGAACATGGATTACTCCGCCGCGAGTTCTGGTCCCAATACACGCGCCATGGCCGCAACAATCCGGTGCCATTTGTCAGCTTCGGCGTGTAACTGTTTGCGGCCGGCTTTCGTAAGCTCATAAAAGCGCGCCCGCCGATTGTTGTCCGACACACCCCACTCGGCCCTGATCCACCCGCGGTCTTCGATGCGTTGCAATGCGGGATACAGCGAGCCGTGGTCGACAAGCAGTGCGTCGCCGGAGCTGGTTTGAATGGCGCGAGCGATGCCCTGACCGTGGTAAGCGCCGAGTAGCAGGGTGCGCAGGATGAGCAGGTCGAGGGTGCCCTGCAGCAGTTGGTCGCGTTCGCGACGATCGTCTTGGGTGGACATTCTACCCAAGTGTGGCACCGCTCGGGTCGAATGTCAACCCGAAGCATGGTGACTGCGATTACGGACAATTGGTCTGT
>JBDTTO010000535.1:0-3448 GCA_039930585.1 Gemmatimonadaceae bacterium | reverse complement strand
CCACACTCAGCACAGAACTTCGACACTGCCGGAATCGACTTGCCGCAGTGAATGCAGAACTTCGTCGCACCGTCTGGCGCATCACCCGGTGCTGGCGCTGCTGCCCCACCTGCGGGCGCGGCGCTACCACCGCGCAACGCGTCCGTCATTGCGGCGCCCAAACCCATGCCCGCGCCAAGTCCGACGCCGAGTCCCGCAACACCACCTGCATTTGCCGCGGCAATCGGAATGCTTTGCGCTGCCTGGAACTGTGTGTATTGACGCAAGTCGCCGATCATGTTCATCGAAATGCGTTCATCGAGACGCTTCTGCAGCTCCTCGGGAAGCGACAGGTTTTCGACGGTGAACGTTTCGAGCTTGAGACCATACGCTTCAAACGCGGGCGCGACTTCCTTCGCAATCAGTTTCGCGAGTTCGGCCTGATTGGCCGCCATGTCGAGAAACGAAACCTGCGAATTGGCAAACGCGGTCGTAAACGCGGTGATGACCGTGTTGCGAAGCTGCGGCTCAAGTTGCTCGGTCGTGTACTCCGCCTGCGTGCCAGCCACGTTTAACTGAAACGCGAGCGGGTTCACAATACGGTATGAATAGACGCCGAATCCGCGCAAACGGACCGCACCAAATTCCTTGTCACGAATCGTGATTGGCTGCTGCGTGCCCCAGCGCTGATTGGTTTGAACACGCGTGGAGAAGAAGTACACATCGCTCTTGAACGGAGACTGAAAAAGCTTGTCCCAGTTCATGAGATTTGTGAGCAACGGCAAATTGGCCGTTGTCAGCGTGTGCAACCCCGGACCAAATGCGTCGGCGGCTTTGCCTTCGTTGACAAACAGCGCCATTTGTGACTCGCGCACGGTCAACTTGCCGCCGTTTTGTATCTCCATATCCTGCATGGGATACCGGGTCATCAGGACGCCAGGACCTGATTCGGTCCATTGGATGACATCGATGAACTGCTTGCGCAGGAAATCGCCGAGCGCCATTGCGTGTGCCTCCGAGGGGGCGTGGTAGCGGGAATGAAACGTGTACCGGCGATGGAGTCATCGCGCGATCCACGTACTACGAAGTTACACCCCCGGGAGATTCGCCGCGAGCGGACTTGACCTGGCACCAAACTGTACAACCGAAGCGAGCGGACTTGACCTGGCACGAAACTGTACAAACGAATCGCCGCAAACGCACTCCCGATGCGTTCACGGCGATTCTGTGAGTTCGTAGCCCCCTACGAACTTCCCAGTCGGTCTCGGTGCTGGAATTCGAATGGATTGTCTATTCGTACCTCAGCGCTTGTATGGGGTTAAGCGCGGCCGCTTTACGCGCGGGATAGTAGCCAAAGAACACACCAACCGCGGCAGAGAAACCAACGGCCACCGCAACTGCTATTGGCGGAGTTGCCGTTGTCCAACCGGTGAAATGTGCCAACGCCATCGCGCCGCCCAGACCGATTGCGACACCAATGACGCCGCCCAACGAACTCATCACGATGCTTTCAACCAGAAACTGCGTCAGCACGTCCGAACCACGCGCACCGATCGCCATGCGAATGCCGATTTCGCGTGTGCGCTCCGTCACCGACACCAGCATGATGTTCATGATGCCAATGCCGCCGACAACCAGTGATACCGATGCAATCGCCGCCAACAGCCAGGACATTACTTGTGTTGTGCTTGTCGCCGTTGCCGCCAAATCGTTCTGGTTGCGAACAGTGAAGTCGTTTGGCGTGCCATCACCAAGTTTGTGCGATTCATGCATGATGGCCGTGATTTCATCCTGTGCTGCCGGCAAATCGCTGGCGTTTTCCGTACTGGCGATGATCTGCCCAAGAAACGCAAACCCACTCAACCGAGCCTGCGCTGTTGTGTACGGCACCAGCACCACATCGTCCTGATCACTACCGGTTGCGGTTTGCCCTTTCGTTGCAAGCACTCCGGTAACGGTGAACGGAACGGAACCCAACTGCACTTGCGAACCGACCGGATCGGCATCCGGAAACAGATTTCTTGCCACTGTGCTACCGAGAATGACGACCTTGCGTGCCGATGTCAGATCGAGATCGGTAAATGTTTCACCACTCGTGACGGCCCAATCGCGAATAGTTGTGTAATCCGTTGACACGCCGTTCACCTGCGTGCGCCAGTTTCCCGAACCGCCAATCACCTGTGTGCGCGTGTTGATGACCGGCGAAACGCCCGCAAGTGTTGTTGCTTCGGCTTTGATTTTCTCAGCGTCGGCAACCGACAACCGGTTGAAGGTTTGCGCACCCTGACTCACCCCGCCCTGCGATGTTGTGCCCGGCGTGATCATGATGAGATTTGTGCCCAGACTATTGATCTGTTTCTTGATCGTGCTTTGCGCGCCCTGCCCAACCGCCACCATCACGATGACCGCTGCGACGCCAATCACGATGCCAAGCATGGTGAGGCCCGTACGCATCTTGTTTTTCACGATGCTCTGTCCGGCCAGCCGGAGAAGCGTTGACTGTTTCATGCGGCGTCCTCCAGGTCAGCGTCTGACTCCGAAACATTTGCATCGAGCGCTGCAAGATCTGCGGCTGCATTGCGGCGATCGTTCACGGGGTGATCGCGCAAGATTTTTCCGTCACGAACTTCAACAACGCGAGTGGCATACGTGGCGATGTCCGGTTCGTGAGTAACAACTACGATGGTAATTCCGGCTGCATTCAACTCCTGAAATAGCGCCATCACTTCCACAGAAGTGCGCGAATCCAGATTGCCGGTAGGTTCGTCGGCCAGCAACAGCGTTGGTTCCGTTACCAGTGCCCGCGCAATGGCAACACGCTGCTGCTGACCGCCCGAAAGTTCACTCGGATGATGCTCGTACCGGTCAGCCAATCCCACTCGTTGCAACGCGCGCATGGCCAGCGCACGACTGTCACGCTTGATACCGGAACGATCGTACAACAACGGCAACTCCACATTGTCGACAGCACTGGTGCGTGCGAGCAGGTTGAATCCCTGAAAGATGAAACCGAGTTTTTGATTGCGCAGATCGGCGAGTTCGTCACGCGACAAACCGTCAACCCGCGTACCATCCAGCATGTAGCTGCCGCCCGTTGGCACGTCGAGGCAACCCAGAATGTTCATCAGTGTTGATTTGCCCGAACCCGATGCGCCCATGATTGCCACCAATTCGCCTTTTCGAATGGTGAGATCGATGTGACGTAACGCGTGCACTTTGTTCGAGCCGGAGCTGTACACTTTCTGCACAGCGCTCAACTCGATAACCACTTTCGCTTGCTCATACTTGCCGTTCGAAGCTTCTCGCTCGGCAATCGCTTCGCTGGCGACCGGGAATTCCATTGTGTCAAGCATGGTTAGAATCCTCCAGGTCCGCCGCGTCCACCACGCTGCGTTTGTGGCTGCAGCGGGTTCGTGCTCGTTGTCGTGCTTGTAGCAGTTGCAGTGGACGCGACGGATGCGCCGATGAT
>JBDTTO010000534.1:0-3450 GCA_039930585.1 Gemmatimonadaceae bacterium | reverse complement strand
ACCCGCGTTTCGCGCGGGCCAGCGTTTACCAATATCTCTCGCTTCATTTACGGGGGTTGAACATTCAGACGGCGGCGACTCCGCTAAGCCCAAATGGCAACGCGCACGGTGAGTGGGAAGTGCTGTCAAACGACCCGGCGCGGAGACCCCTGGGGTGTCCGGCAAGGACCGCCATGACGACGTCGCTGGCTCCTCCACTTGTCGCGCGTGATCGGGCACAAACCAAACGTCCGACCGTACGCGAACCGGGCCCTGATGCTGCGGCCAATTGCGTGGGTCGAGAAAAGACGTGGCGGAGTGCGATCGAAACACGGTGAGTGCAACGCGCGGTGGAGAGTTTGTCAGGCGTTAATCCAAAGCGCGTTGGCCCGAATTAACCCCTCGTACAAAACACAAGCGGCCCGCGAGTCGCGCAGGCCGCCGGCGCCAAGTGCGACGGCAATGAACAAAAGCTGGGACGAACAATGAACAGTACCATTGGAATCACGTAAGTGCCAGAGGCCAGAGCGTTTATCCCACTTCTGACCAGCGCGGCAATCTGCATTTCACGACCAGCGGCAAAACTTTGGGCTCATGCGAACACGAGCCCAATGCATCCGCTCGCTCACCTAGTGCATCAAGCCTTTCAGGAGTTGGCGCGCGATCACCATCCGCTGCACTTCGCTGGTGCCTTCGCCAATTTCGCAGATTTTCGCGTCGCGCATGTAACGCTCCACCGGATAATCCTTGGTGTAGCCGTAGCCGCCGTGAATCTGAATGCTCTTGATGGTTACGCGCATGGCGAGTTCGGAAGCGAACAACTTGGCCATCGCGGCTTCCTTGCTGTACGGCTTTTTGTTGGCCGCCAACCACGCCGCGTGATACACGAGGTGTTTGGCCGCTTCGATTTCCGTGGCCATATCTGACAGCTGAAATGCGATGCCCTGGAAGCTGGCAATCGCCTTTCCGAACTGCTTGCGCTGCGCGGCGTACTCGAGCGCTGCCTGGAACGCGCCTTCAGCAATTCCCAACGACAGCGCCGCAATTCCAACCCGGCCCGCGTCGAGAGTTTTCATGAAGTTGACGAACCCAAGTCCTTCTGTACCAAGGAGATTCTCCTCGGGAACTATCACGTTGTCGAACAACAATTCGCGGGTATCCGACGCACGCCAGCCCAGTTTGTCCTCCTTCCGACCAGACGTGAAACCCTTCATGGCCGGCAGTGAAGGCTCGTGTCCAATGCCGACCTGTTCGCACATCGCGAGATCGACGCTGGGCTTGCTCAGGATGAACGACGAAATGCCTTTCGTGCCCTTGGTCGGATCCGTAACCGCCGTGACGACAAAAATTTCGCCAACACCGGCGTGCGTGATGAACCGCTTGGAGCCGTTCAAAATGTAGTGGTCACCGTTTTTGACCGCTGTTGTGCGCGTACCGCCTGCGTCGCTGCCGGCGCTTTCTTCGGTCAGCCCAAATCCGCCCAGCACTTTGCCGGTGGCCAAATGGGGCACGTATTTGTCGATCTGAGCCTTGGTGCCAAAATTGACGATGGGTGACGTTCCCAACGTCGTGTGCGCGCTGATGGTGATGCCGTGCGAAGCACACACCTTGGACATTTCGTGGATGGCAATGATGTAGCTCAGCGTATCGAACCCTGCTCCGCCGACATCCTCCGACCAGGGCACACCAAGCAGGCCGAGTTCGCCCATCTTCTTGATGTTTTCCCACGGGAACTCCGACACGTCGTCGAAGTGTGCGGCTACCGGAGCAACGTGCTCCTTCGCGAACGAGCGTACCATGTCACGAACAGCGAGCTGCTGTTCACCAAAATACAAACTGTCATCCATATGTCAGAAAGCAGGGGCGTCCGGCAGAAGCCAGACACACAGTGAGGCGGGAGACGTTTCGCTCAAGTCAACGTGCAACAGCAGCGAAGTCGCGTAAGTGGGCGCTTTAACGAAGTGCGATCAGAAATGTTTGCGAACAGTGCGCGGACGCGACGAATTAACAGACCCGGACCGAGGCGACGGCTCCTCGGCGATACCCAGACAACGGTCGCATGCATCACAGGTGGCGCGGGCCTCAGGGTCCCCGAAATAGCGCAGGACGAACGCCCGGCGGCAAGTTCGGGTTTGAGCATAGCGCTGTACCGCATCCAATCGCGACAAATCGGAATGTCGACGACGCTCCAACGCCTTCCAGTCAACCGGAAGCCACTTTGCATCACGACTTTGCGGATCCAGCCTGAACCCACCACCACTACGCGTCCATGCCACATACTGTTCGGACTGTAACCGATCCAGTACAGCAGTAAGCGCATAACCGCCGCCCAGCGCGCGGTAACCGATCAAGGTCGATTGAAGCACCAGTTTGAATGGCTTGCCCACCGATTCGCCACAACGCGCGCAGCACATCGCGGTCGAGCGCACGATCGCCGTGAAGGTTGGCGGTGATGCGTTCCGGAGTGGCGAGCAAACGCACGAAGACGCGGTTCAATGCCGGTGCTTCGACCGCCAACGACCCGGATGCGGCCAACGCGCGGAGCGCCGCACCTACTTTGCGATCACCCCACTTGGAGGGGACGCGCGCTGTGATCTCTTCGACGGTGAGGGATGTCAGTCCCGTGTCATCCGCTGCATCGCGCAATTCCTTCCAGACGCGTTCGATCGTGGCGCGATCGGGATGTGAGTTCTGAATAAAGAACTCGTGCGTGAAGCGATCTGGATACATGTGCAACAACACACATGTGGATGTATTTCCATCACGTCCCGCGCGACCGGCTTCCTGATAGTACGACTCCAATGTTCCCGGCATTGCATGGTGCACTACCAGTCGAACGTCCGGTTTGTCGATACCCATTCCAAATGCACTCGTGGCAACAATCACGCGCGCAGACTCTTTCATGAACGCATCCTGTGCGCGTCGGCGAAGATCTTCGTCCAGACCGGCGTGATATCCAACTGCTTTGACTTTGGCGCGCACCAGGACTGCGGTGATGCGCTCAACCGCTTTGCGAGTTGGTGCATACACAACCGCCGCACCAGGTGCATCACGCAACCATTTCACCGCGGCTTTGTCTTTCTCCGCTTGATTGGGCGTGCTGACAACGTGGTAGGTGAGATTAGTGCGATCAAATCCACCCACCACAATTTCGGCGTCACGCAGCGCAAGTTGACGCACAATATCTCTTGGATGCGCGCCCTGTTGCAAAGAATCAGCCGCAATTTTGAAGGCTAATATTTCCGCGCCAAGTAGCTTGCTTTTTTGTGCTATCATTTTCATGAGGTCCTCCATTCCTATCTCGTATCCCAAAATAACAAAAGTGGAATGCATTTTTTCGGCAATTTCGTCATCAGATCCGCCATACGCTTTCCCGGCAATGATAGGAAGCAAAAATTCACCATCTATTAACTCTTCATCACCATCTGGAAATTCTTCAATAAATTCTGAATAATTAAATCTTTTTTTCGC
>JBDTTO010000533.1:0-3450 GCA_039930585.1 Gemmatimonadaceae bacterium | reverse complement strand
GCGCGCAGCGAGTTCGATGTCGTCGAGTCCAACGATCGATACGTCGCCGGGAACACGAAGGCCTGCATCAAGCAGCGCGTCCTGCAAACCAAGCGCACCCAAATCGTTGAAGCAGTACATCGCTTCGGGACGGTTTGACATTTTCGCAATTGCTTCGCCGGCGGCGTAACCAGACTTGTAGTCGTTCCACTCGCCGGGAAACGTGTGTTCGAAGATGTGCGCGGGATCAATTTCAAATCCCGCTTCTTCGATGGCACTGCGATAACGGCTCATGCGAAGTTCACCGTTCAAGCTGCCAATCGAGTCGATGAGATAACCGAACTTTGAATGGCCCAGTGATAGCAGATGTTGCGCCGCAATAAATCCGGCCTGCGCGAGATCGAGTCCAACAAACGGGATGTCATCGCCGGCGGTCCACGAAACCATCGTGTACGGAAAGTCGGCGTTGTGCAGCGCCTGAATCGCATCGTTCAACTGAAACGTGCGGCTCATGGACACGATGATGAATCCGTGTACGCCCAATGTGCGCAGTCGCTTGATCTGTTCTTCTTCGCGATCCTGGCGGTTCGAACTCGATGCGAACAACAAGCCAACCCCCAGTGCATCGGCGCGTTGTTGTGCGCCATGAGCGATAAGTGAGAAGAACGGGCTGCTCAAATCGCGCAGGACAAATCCGATGGTGGTTGGTGCGGCGATGCCTGATGTCGATGCGGGTCGCACCATCACGTAAGTGCCCCGTCCGACGTGACTATATAGAAGGCCTTCGCTCACCAGGCCGGACAGCGCCTTGTTGATCGTGATGACCGACACGCCGTATTCCGTGGCCAGCTCTTTGTGCGGCGGGATTTGTTCTCCCACCGGCATGTTGCCCGAAACAATGCGGCGCCGAATGTCGGCGGCGACTTGCTGGTAGAGTGGAACCGGGGCGTTGAGATCGAGGCGCAAAGGAGTGTGGCCGGCGTTAAGCGGTGAGAATCAGGCGGTCAGAGCGTGTGAATTGATAACGTCAATCGTATCAAAGTGGCTAACGTGGCTAAGGACGTCCTGTTTCGATCGTGATTCGAACGGGAGTAGCAATGCGCTGGGCCATGTCGTCCAGGTAGCGCCACCACGATTGCGGCGTGAGAAAGTCGCCGCTTTCGGTCCACCCTGCGCCGATGTAATGAACGACCGGCGTTCCGGAGGTCGCGGTGCTGACCGCCAGGTAGTGGCCGAAGAGTTCTTTCCAGTCTTTCAGCGAGTTGGCGGGGAGGAGCACGGCGGTACCCAGTTCACCGTCGCCGCCGTTGCCCGGTTCAACCGGGCCCCAGCCTGACACCCACGCCCAGGCGTTGTTGCGACTCATGACGCCAACCATGCCCGGTCGTTTTTTCGTTCCGATCACGTACGGAATGCTTCCGCCTTTTGGCGTCGAGAAAATGCTGGTCGCTTTGTAGAGATTGGCGCCCGCATCAATTGCGATGCGTTTGACTTCCGAGATTGAATTCCCGTTCACATCCCACGGGTCGTACTTCAATTCGAAGATCGCGCGAATTGGTCCGTTGGCGATTACGCGAAATGCTTTGAAGTTGTCACCGCGCCATATCGTGTCGCGCGCCCAACCCGCGGTGCCACCGTTGCCCAGTGTGGCGCCAACTTCGTAGAAGTCCGCGCCTTCGCCGGTGTCGACGTGATACGATTCTGTTTTTGTGTACCACTTTTCGAGAATCAGCGCGCGCGTTTTTTTCTCCCACACATCAATGCCGTTGCTGGACATCGCTTGCGGAGTTTTTTTCAGCCCTTCGCCGTAAATGCGAAATGCGGCGCGATCACTTTCCCATGCCATGTCGTCGCGTGGAACGTCGTGGCGCAGCGCAACTTTCGGTTCGTATTTTTGTGTTGGTGCCGATGCTTCGACGACAAAGTGACGTGTTTCTTTTTCGCTGAAGTTTCCTTGAAAGATGAGCGCGTCCAGCGTGCCGTCGCCGTCGTCATCAACTACCTGCGATGGAATTTCGCGACGTTCGGCGTCGATCACGCGCACTTTGCCGGCGGTACCTCCCGCCAGTCGGCGCTGCAGATCGGCCCACGGCAGAGAAACTGTTTCGTCGTGACGAACGACGGCGATTGTATTCTCGACGCGAATGCTGAGTTGCGATGGTAACGCAGTTTGAGCGGAAACCCCTGCGGCGAATGCGAATGTCGCGGTTGCGGAAATCGTCAGCATTCCAACAAACGAATTCATCGTTCGTGGAAAATTGTTTCGCGTCGCAGCTCGCGTCGCAGCTCGCGTTGCAATTGGCGTTGCAGTTCGCACTGCACTTCGCGCAGCACTTCGCGTTGCGATTCGCATCATGCGTTCACCGAAGCGTTGATGTTGGCACGACCTGCATGTCGGCGTAGTCCTGATTTTCGCCGCCCATCGCCCAACAGAACGCGTAATTCGTCGTGCCGCAGCCGGCGTGAATTGACCAGATTGGCGACAGCGCAACATCGCCGTCCTGCACAATCAGATGACGTGTTTCCGTTGGTTCACCCATCTGATGAAACACAACGGCGTCCGCGGGCAGATCGAAATACAAATAGACTTCCGTGCGACGCGTGTGTGTGTGCGCCGGCATTGTGTTCCACACGCTGCCCGGTTCAAGCGCGGTCATCCCCATTACGAGTTGCGCGCTTTGAATGCCGTCTTTGTGTACGTAGCGCGCGATGCGTCGGCGATTCGCCGTTTCCATCGCGCCGATTTCGCCGGATTGCACGTCGTTTGCACGAACGGTCGCCGTTGGATGCGCCGAGTGTGCGGGATAACTCACCAGATAGAAGCGCGCCGGTTTGCTGGCGTCGTTGCTTGCGAAGGTGATGTCCTGACTTCCGCGCCCCGCGTACACCAGGTCGCGATTGCCCAGCTCATATGAAGTACCGTCGACCGTGACGACTCCCACGCCGCCGATGTTCAGGATCCCAAGCTCCCGTCGCTCACAAAAGAAGCTGGCCAGAAGTTCTGCCGGCGCCTCGAGCTTGAGCGATTGGGTGGTCGGCACCACGCCGCCCAGCACCACGCGATCGAGGTCGATCAGTCGGAGCGTGATTTTACCCGGCTGAAATAGACCACTCACCAGAAAGCTCGAACGGAGCTCCTCGGTGGTCATGGTTCGGGTGCGGATGGCGTCGGGCAGACAGTGCATCGCAGTCATGGCGTGCTGAAGTCGCGTTTTTGGGGGCGATTGTCTCGAATCCGGGCGATTCTGCGGGTGGGACGACGGTTTTTGGCGTCGCGCAGGTCGCTTGGCCGCCGTTCTGGTCCTTCATCGGCGGTCGGCAAACAATAAACGAACGTATTGACAATATCAATATCATCGCCAGTATTGTCCTCCACGGCCAACAAGGTTTCTCGAAAACCTCCCACCAACGCCGAGTTTGCTAGCGCAGTTCCCCGCCTTCCCGCCGCAGTCGCTCGATTGCCCGCCGACG
>JBDTTO010000532.1:0-3453 GCA_039930585.1 Gemmatimonadaceae bacterium | reverse complement strand
CCCAGTTGGATGTTGATCATCGGCACCATGCCGCCAATTGGAGTGAACGAATCGTGCATTGAATTCACGGCACCGCATGATGCGTCGGTCGTAACCGTGGCAAACAGCGCTGAATTCGCGATACCGAATCGCGTTTCCTTGCCTTCCATGTTGCCGCCAGGATTCGTCGCGCTGGCGACGACATCGAGGCCGCGCGTTGCATGCACCGGATTGCCGCGCGCTTCGGCCCAGTACGTCGTCGACACACCCGCTGCAAACAACGCAAACATTGCGGCCCATACGGCCCAGCCGTGACGCTGACTCTTCACCATGCGTCCCAGCAGGTACGTCAGTGCCGACGGAATCATGAAGATGGCAAACATCTGCCAGAAGTTGCTGAACGGTGTCGGATTCTCGAATGGATGCGCCGAGTTGGCGTTGAAGAAGCCACCACCATTTGTGCCGATCTGCTTGATCGCTTCCTGCCCTGCGACAGGACCCATGGCGAGAATCTGTTTCGCACCTTCAAGCGTCGTGATGTTCAGGTACGGCTTGAAGTTCTGGATGACACCTTGCTGCACAAACAAGAGTGCGAGCAGCAGGGAAAACGGCAGCAACACATACAACGTGCCGCGCGCTGTGTCCATCCAGAAGTTTCCAAGCCGTCCGGCGCTCCTACGCGCGATGCCGCGCACGAACGCAACGGCGACTGCAATACCAACGGCGGCGGAGATGAAGTTGTGAAATGCCAACTGCGTCATCTGCGAGAAGTACGACATGGTCGACTCGCCGCCGTACGACTGCCAGTTGGTATTGGTTGTGAACGATACGGCAGTTTCGAACGCCTGCCTGTCGGGAACCGCGACGAACCCCTGCGGGTTAAGCGGCAGCAAGTGTTGAGCGCGCAACACGATGTACGAAAGCAGAAACGACGCCGCACTGAAGAGCAACACACTCGAAGCGTACTGCGTCCAGTGTTGATCTTCGTTCGGATCGATTCCGCAGACGCGATACACGACGCGCTCAACTGGTGCGAGCCACTGAATCGTGCCGTCAAAAACCCGCACGAGATACACACCCAGTGGTTTGGCGACTAGCAAGACCGCCAGCGAAAAGAATAGAATCTGCAACCAGCCGTTGACAGTCATGTCAAAACCTCTCGGGCCGGATCAGTGTGTATGTCAGGTACAACAGAATGGCGATCGCACAACCAAGCGCGATCCAGCTGTCCAGAGTCATGATCGATCCTCCTGGCCACCGGAACGCCGTCCAATTTTCGCACAGAACGCAATGAAAGCCGTCATGAGCGCAAAAAATGCCAGCGTTCCGCCAATGTAGAACAAGTCGTTCATCGAACTCCCCGTCGTGAAATCCGTTCAGCGCGCGGCGTTGATCACCACGCAACAACGCCTCGTAAGGGCGTGGTTGGACGCTATCTCACGAGGCGTAAGCGCCGCACAAAGGTCACGTGTGGGCGCATAAGGATTTCACAAAGGTTCAGGACGTCGGCACGTTCTCCGCAGGTAAGCGAAGGGCGAACGAACTTCCGCCGCCTTCTCGCGCGCTCACACGCAATGAGCCTTGCTGCGCTTCGGCCAGGCGTTTTGCAATCGAAAGTCCAAGTCCTGCCCCACGCACATCGGCTGTTTCCGTTCGCGAACGAAAGAATGGCTCAAATATTCGATCTTCATCACCGGGTTGGATGCCGGCACCGCGATCACTCACCGTTATTTCGAGTTCTTTTCCGTCACGCTGCAAATGAACATCAATCGACGCCGTCGCCGGTGAGTACTTGGCGGCGTTTTCAAACAGGTTGACCAGAATGCGTACCGATTGTGCGAGATCAAATCGGCCAACCAACAGATCATTGTTTTCTGCGACGACCGGTACACTTCGATTTTCGAGCACCTTGGCGGCCCGCTGCAGCGCGGCACCTACGAGTTCATCCAGCGTGTTGATTTCAATACGCAATGGCATTGCGTGCGCATTCAGCTGCGACAGCTCCAGCAGGCCTTCAACCATCGACGACAGTTGTTCGGCCTCATGTTCAATCACACGCGCGCGTTCGGATCCCTCCAGGGAAATTTCGTGCGCGAGACCCTTGATCGTCGTTAATGGTGTTCGCAGGTCGTGAGAAACCGCCGCCAACAAAGCGTCCTTCAATCGATCAACACGCCTCAACTCCTCGGCGGCTTCTTCAGAGTTCTCCATGCGTTGCCGATCAATGGCCAGCGCGGCGTAGTACGCCAGTGCATTGAGTACATGCAACTTCTCAACAGTCAGTTGCAGCCCGGCCTCGGCACTAACGCGTAACACTCCGACAATCGTGCCTCGCACGGATAGCGGCATCGCATACGCGGAAGATCCCTCGTCAACCACTCCTGCGAGTCGTTCGCCGCCACTAACCACGTGAACAGTTCCGTCGCTGAGCGCTACGGCGGTACGTCCGCTCTCAAGTACGTACGTCAGCAAGCCAGCGCTCGCGGCACTGTCGCCGCCCGTGTCCGCGATCAAACGCACGCCCACCGCTGCGTCACGTGCAAACAGTTCACATCGTGCGACATCAACGCTGGATTTGATCACGCGCGCAATCGCGGACAACGCATGCTCGGCCCGTGCGGCATTAAGAGTCTCCGCGCCCAGCGTCGACATTTGATCAAGCTCGACACGACGGCGCTCTGCCAGTGTAGCCTGCATGCGTTGCCGATTCAACAGTTCTGCCGCAACAACGCTGGTAATCAGAAAGGCGGCCAGCACCAGCCAATCAAGCGGATCGGTAACGACCAGCGTATTGAATGGCGGCAAGAAGAAAAAATTGAACAACACAAATGCCACAACACCAACGGTCAGGCCAGCAACACGTCCGGCTGCACTTCCACCCAGCACAACGAGCAAATACAACAGCGCGACGTGGGCCTTATCGAGACGGTCGCGAAACACCAGCATGAATGTGGTGAGCAGCGCCAGCGCCAGAAATGTCAGCAAAACCGGAACCGCCATTCGTCGCGTCAGTGCTGACGTGAATGCGCGCGTCACTCGCTTAACTCAAATCGGTAGCCAACGCCCGGTTCGGTCTTTATGAATTTCGGTCGTATCGGGTCGCTCTCAATCTTTCGTCGGAGCTGGCCCACATACACACGCAGGTA
The DNA here is from genome assembly GCA_039930585.1 of Gemmatimonadaceae bacterium. Classification (GTDB taxonomy): domain Bacteria; phylum Gemmatimonadota; class Gemmatimonadetes; order Gemmatimonadales; family Gemmatimonadaceae; genus Gemmatimonas. The sequence goes on along the minus strand of JBDTTO010000532.1, from coordinate 328 downwards.
TTGTTGCGCATCTCCAGCCACGCTACCCCACACTGCCGAGAAGAGCTGTTGATGCGTGAGTGTCTGGTTGGCGTGTGCGGCGAATGTGCGCAGTAAATCCCACTCAGTTGGCGTCAAATGCACTGCGCTGCCGGACACCTTCACCGTGCGTTGCACAAGATTGATGCTCAACTCGCCTTCCTGCACAACCGTTTGTTCGCCCTTTGTTGCCGATGACTCGCCACGTCGCAGTCGCGCACGTACTCGCGCCTGCAACTCGGCCGTGCTGAACGGTTTGGTGATGTAGTCGTCGGCACCGGCATCAAGCCCCGCGACCTTCTCACGCTCC
>JBDTTO010000531.1:0-3461 GCA_039930585.1 Gemmatimonadaceae bacterium | reverse complement strand
GGAGCGGGAAAATGGTGGCGGTCATGGTTTGCGGATATCTCGCAGACAGCGCTGAAACGGATTAGACGGATTTGGCGGATCATCCGGATACTTCGCATCCTCGAGGTCGGCGAACAATCGGAGCCAATTGCAGTTCACATTTTTTGGTAACTACAAGGGCAATTCAAAATTCGCGCGGAGTCAATCAAAAAAACCGGATACCGCGCCGAGGCGAAGTATCCGGTTGATCCGTTTAATCCGAAAAATCCGTTTCAACGCAGTCTACCCGATCTCCCGGAAACGGCGCGCATCCACTAGCGCGCAACTCACCCGGAGTTCGGCAGAATTAGCCTAAACGCGCTGCGTATCTCGCTTGAACACAATCATCGCCCCAACCGCAAAGATGATTGCCCAGACAACAACGCTGCCAACGGCCCACGGCGTTGCCCCACCAATCAGTGGCGCGCGCGCCAGCGTACCCACACCGTACATCGGCGTATAACGCGCGAAGTCCTGCATGCTTTGCGGCAGGTTGTTGAGCGGCACGAACAATCCACCAAACATTGCCATGAACGCCATCAGCGGTCCGACAAACTGCATCACGTTTTCGGCTGGAAACAAAAAGCCGACAAACAAACCGAACGCGGCGAACACTGACGAACACAACCACGCGGTCACGCCGGCCATCAGCCAGGTTTGTGGCGGCATGTGAACCCCGTTAAGCGCGCCGACGGTGAACGTGCTGCACACCGAGATCAAACCGAGTGTCATGGATGCGAGCACCTTCATGAACACGTATGCGGCCGGTGTGAGCGGAGTCAGGCGCAACTGACGACTCCAACCCAGGGCGCGTTCAACTGCCACTGAAGCTCCGCCCGACGTCGTGCCTACCATCGCGCCGTACACCGCCATGCTGATCATCACGTATGCGAGTGCCTGACCGCCTCCAGGACCACGTGCCGCCCGGTTGCCGGCAGTGAACAAAAAGAAAAACACGCACGGAAACACCACGATGAAAAACAGCGTGCGCCGATTGCGCAAAACGCGCGTGATTTCCAGTCGGAGTGCAGTGAAGTTGAATCCGCCCATGGCCGATGCGCCGCGCTGGTCGTCCAGAACGGACAGCGGCGCGGTGTTTGATGGAACGCTCATGAAGATCTCCCGGCTGGTGTTGCATCGTTCGACGTGAGCGCGACAAACGCCGCTTCAAGGTTTTGCGATGAAATCTCGACATCACGCGCCGCCGTTTCCGTCAGCAGGTAACGCGCGACAACATCGGAGTTTGTGCAATTCACGATGATCGATTCGCCGCGCAGCTCAACGCTGGTGACGCCAGGCAATGCGTTGATCGCATATTCGTTGGGTGATTCAAGTGTCGCACGAACCATTCGACCCGATGCGAGATTCTTGATTTCCGCTGTTGTGCCATCCGCGACAACGCTGCCCTGCCGAATCAGCACAATGCGATCCGCGTATGCATCTGCTTCGTCCAGATAGTGCGTCGCAAACAAAACTGTTCGTCCACGACTCGCATCTTCTCGAATGGCCGACCAGAAATCGCGACGCCCCTCCACGTCCATGCCGGTGGTTGGTTCGTCCAGAATCAACAAGCGCGGATCGGACAACAGAGCCATCGCAAAACGCAGTCGTTGCTGCTCACCGCCAGAACATTTGCCCACGCGACGTTTCGCGATGTGTGCAATGCCAGCGCGATCGAGCACTTCGGCCGTCGGTCGGCTGTGCGCGTATAACGAGGCGGTGAACTGCACCGTTTCTTCGACGGTGAAGTCTTTCAGCAATCCGCCTGTTTGCATAACGGCCGCAATTTCGCCGCGACCGATGGCTTCAAGTGGTGTCTTGCCGTAGATCTGCACGGTGCCGATATCGGGGCGCGCGAGCCCCAGCATCATGTCGATCGTGGTGGTCTTGCCGGCGCCGTTCGGACCAAGGAAGGCGAGAATTTCGCCGGGCGCGACTTGAAGCGTGAGGTCGTTTACTGCTGTCACGGCGCCGTAGCGCTTCGTGAGGTTTCGGAGGTCGATGGCGAGCATCGTTACAAGCTAAGGGTGCGGAGCGGGTCCACACCCTACGACGGTTGGTCCCTAGGGTTTCCGAACCGCGCGAGCGTACAGCTCATCGTCTTCGAGGCGCACCACAAACGACATGATTTTGCCCGCCTTGCGCGTGAACTCCCACGTTTCGTCGGGGCGCAGTACCTCGTAGATCTTTCCACTCTTGTCATACACAGCTGGCGCAAACCAGTCCGGAGCAATCCGAATGAGCGCGAACTTCTTGAAATAGGGATCTTCAGGCTCGTACACGCCCCGCAGCATGTTGTCTTCATGCGTGATGGTGAGCGTGCTGACTTTTCCGGGTTTGCCGTCTTCAAGTTCGGTGTACGAATAAACGCCGAGGTATGGTGCGGCGTCGGCGGCCGATATTGTCATCACCAGTGACGGCGAAACTTCAACATCAAGTGCAACGCGCGCGCGTTCCCAGCGAAACTCCAGGGTGCCGCCATCAATGCGCAATTCTGGCATCGACCACGTGAGCACATCAGTGAATGGTGCGGCTCCAACCACAACCGGAATACGAATCTGCTTTGCGTTTGAGTCGGGGCGATCTTCGTGGAACCGGTGAAAATCCGGATCGAGTACCAATGTCCACGCGGTCGCGCTGGTAAGCTGCATCCACATTGAATATTTGCCCTTCGGTACCGAAATCTTGTTGAGCTTTATGCTTTTGCCCGGTTCAATCGTTGTCGCCCAGTTCGCGCCGGGCGTCCAGAGATGTCCCCAACCGCGATCACCCACGCCAAACAATGTGTCTCGCCCACGTGCGCGCGGCCGATAGTACTGCATGGCGATGCGTGTGCCATCAATGACCTGCGACATCGTGCCAAGTTCGCTCGCGCGAATTTGTGCGACAGCATTTGATGGAAGTGCGGCGCAGCACAACAGCGCACTCACTAACAGATGACGCGGCCTCATGAGAATTTTGCGTCAATCGCCACGCGAATTTCCGCGAGTGTTTTTCCTTCGCCATGCAAACGCACTGCAAGTTTGCCCTGGCCCTGACACACCAGACACTCCTGCGCCATCGCATCACCCTCGTAACACGAAAGCAGCGAATACATCACGGGCGGATTTCCGCACATACAGTTGCAGCGAATGCCGTCCATGATTTGCGGAATTTTCCGCACGGAATCGAACAACGGGATCAGCTTGGGATGATCGCCGAGCTTGGCGGCGGTTAGAACTTTCGCGCCTGTAATGCCTGGTCGCGGCTTGGGATGCGGCGTGCTTGGTGCAACCACCGCGTGATGCATTGAGCAATCGTGCTTCGTACCGTCGGCGATTGCTTTGCCTGGTACTGCTTTGTTGTGCCTCAACGCATCGTGCGCCAACGTGTAGTGCGCCAACCTGTCGTGCGCCAACCTGTCGTGCGCCAACCTGTCGTGCGCCAACCTGTCGTGCGCCAAC
>JBDTTO010000530.1:0-3466 GCA_039930585.1 Gemmatimonadaceae bacterium | reverse complement strand
CGCCGGTTTCATCGCGGCCGAACCCATCGCGAAATATTGATCGCCCTTGCCGCTTTCAATCAGTTCGATGCGCAGGCCTTCTTTCGTCACGACCACTTCCACCAATGCGTGAAGCGCCTTTAACGAATCGTTGGACGCAATCTTTGCGAGAATTTTCTCCCGCAACTGCTCAAACGATTTCTGCTCAGCGGTGCGAACCATTGACTTGAGTGACGGACGCTGAATCGTTGTTGGTGAAGAACCCGCAAACAACGCGCTCGATCCCGAGCCATATCCCTTCTTGTAACCAATCGGGTTCGCAAAATATCCTTCGATGGCCAACTTGGTTTTGTCATCCATGCCAAGAATCCACATCACCATGAAGAACGCCATCATGGCGGTCACGAAGTCGGCATACGCCACCTTCCATGATCCACCATGGTGACCGCCACCTCCCATCACCTTTTTCTTGACGATGATGATTTTTTTGCCACCGCGCGGTGCGGCCATTATCAGGCGGCCTTGTTACGCGTAAGACCTTCCAATTCCGAGAAACTTGGACGCTCGTGCGGTTCAACGTTGCGGCGTGCGAATTCAACAGCCGTCATGGGAGCATCACCGCGAGCGAATGCAAGCAGCGCCGTGCGCACGCACAACATGTAATCGTTCTCGGCCGCAATGCGACTTTCCATGGCCTTCGCAATCGGTCCCAACACTCCGTACGCCAGCAAAATTCCCAAAAACGTTCCGACCAGCGCTGCGGCCACGCTTTCGCCGATCATCTTTGCTTCGCCACCAATCTGACCCATCGTGATAATCACGCCGAGTACGGCGGCCACGATGCCGAAACCAGGCATGGCGTCGCTGACCGACGATACGGCGTGTGGCACCTGCATCGCTTCATGGTGATGCTTCTCGAGATCGATATCGAGAATTTCCGCGAGATTGTGATCTTCGACCGTTCCCGTGAGTAGAACCTTGAGCGTATCACAGAGCAACGAAACTGCGTGATGATTATGCGAGAACGATGGGTACTTGCTGAAGATGTCGCTGTTTTCTGGATCTTCGATGTGCGCTTCGAGTCCAACCAGACCATCCTTGCGCGCTTTCTGGAAGATCTCGTAGAGTACCTGCAGCAATTCCGCGTACGCCTTCGCGCCAAACGGATTGGGTTTGATCAATCCAAGGAACTGCGCAAAAACGCCTTTGATCACCGGCAATGGGTTTGCCATGATCATCGAACCGAGTCCGGCGCCACCCAGAATGATAAATTCATTGGGTTGCCACAAAACGGCTAACTGACCGTGGTGCATCAGGTAGCCCGTGACAACCGAGCCTAACACCATTAAGAGACCGATGGCTACAAACACGCGGGCGATCCTGAGAACTGAGTGGAGAACAAACGGGTGAACGGCGCCAATGGAGCGGCGGCGCGCTGGTTAGCGATACACGACGAACTGTTACGCGGCATAACACATGCCCTGAGCAACCGCATTGCCACGATTGGTGCGACGTCCTACATGCTTGAACACGGCGACGTCCGCGTTGAACAAACCATCGAGGCACTGCGCGACGAGTCCGAACGCATGGACACCCTCTTGCAACAACTGCGCCAACTTCCCGAACGTCCGGGCGCCGAGGGCGAACCCATGACGGTGGGCGATGCGATTGCGAATGCGATCCGAGTGCACGCGCATCATGGCGACTGGCGCGATTTCGAATGCGATATCGTTGAAGATCCCGATGTTTACCCGATTTGGGCTGAACCGCAGAGCTTCACGCATGCCATTCTGGTGGCACTTACTGCCGCCAAACGGAATGCAGTTCCGGGCAGTCGCGTCACCATTCGTGTTACGGGCGACGCCAATGTTGTTCGAATCGGTGCAATGGCGGTCGAGGCTAATGCCGAAGGTGCCGGTCTGAATGGCGTCGACGCCGAAGCGGCCAGTTGGTTGCTCTCGGTCCAGGGCGGCACTGCGCGCACTCTCGACCATGGCTGCGAACTGGAAGTCCCCACGCTGCTCGCAGTCCGACGCGCGCGCAAAGGGTGACGGCGACGACAACGCGTTCATGACGCTGGCGATTCCGTAACGGGAACGCCAAGCTGCGCCAGCCAGACATTCGCATCCGCTCCGGCCGCTGCACGCTTGTTTTCGGTTTCTACCTGCTGCGCAATTTCACCGCGCAGAATTTTCGTTTGTGCCGGGGCTTCGATTCCAAGGCGCACTCCGCCGCGGTCGCATGACACGACCACAATGCGAATGCCGCCTTCAATCAATATCGAATCGCCAACACGTCGTCCAAGAATGAGCATTGATAGTTTCGCTTACACAAGCTGGAGCAGGGTTTGCAACATCTCATCGGCTGTCTTGATGAGTTTTGTCGCGGCCGTATAGGCCTGTTGCACACGCACCATGTGAATGAGTTCTTCGTCGGTGTTGACACCGCTTACGGACTGACGACGCGCATCGGCCTGATCGGCCAGCACCATCGCAACCGTGTTATCGTCTTGCGCGGTGTTGACTTCGAGACCAAGTCGCGTCGCCGTTGAGCGAAAGAAGCTGAGGAAACTTCCCGTCTCCGTCGTCGAGCCGTTGTTGTAGCTGACCGTGGTGGGGTCGTTTCGAAGCGCGGTCATCGCCGTGGCGACACTGTTATTCAGCGGCGCCATCGGATCGTTGCTGGCGGCGATGTTATTGATGTCCGCAGAAACACCGGCGCTCAATTTGATCGTGCCGGCCGTGACGGGCGCGCCCACCGAGCCTGGATCGAAGAAGTCACCCGCGGCAGCACCTGGGAGTGTCGATCCGGTGAAGACATAACCCGCATGATGCGCGGTATTGACGGTCGTCACCAACGACGTCGCGATGGCATCGAGACGATTCCGCATTTCGGGAATGTCCTTGTTGATGATATCCGTCATTGCCTTGACCTGACCACCAAGTCCTGTCACGCCATCAACGCTGTTTCCCAAACGAATGCGAACCGGTACGTCGCCTGTCGGAACCGCAGATGGCGGAGTCGGTGGCACCAGATCGAGCTTCAGTTGATGCGCATCGTTGCCGTCAACCAACGTTGAATTGCCGATGAGGACAACAACGCTGTGATCGCTTTGCGGCACGACCCTTGTACCAGCCATCGTGGAAAGCTTGTCAAGCAACTTGTCACGCTCGTCGGCCAGATCACCGGATTGACCGCCAATACTTTCCGACTGCGAAATACGCGTATTCAGATCGGCAATTTGTGTGGCCATCTGATTGATGTCGCCGACAGTTTGCTGCAGGCGATCCAGATTGTACGCGCGCTGCTGATTAAGTCCTGCGTCATACGTGTTGAGCAAACCGGCCACCTGTGTTCCGCGCTGTTGCACGACGGCACGAGCGGCCTGGCTGCTGGGTGTGGACGCCAGATCGCTCCACGAATTCCAGTATTGGTCAAGCGAGTTACTCAAACCGGCATCAGTCGGTTCGCCAAATACGTCTTCAAT
>JBDTTO010000529.1:0-3468 GCA_039930585.1 Gemmatimonadaceae bacterium | reverse complement strand
TCACGCAGGCGGGGGCTTCATGGCTTCAGGCAGACGCGAAGATCGGGCCCGACAGACCGGTCGGGCCCGGATTGCTTCAAGTTGTTGAGTGACAGCGTGTTAGGCGGAATGGTGCCGGTCGTCGTTCGTTTTTGGAAACGTTTCACAGAACGTATTCACGAGAGCATGAAACAGTTCATTTGGTTTCATGGAACGTTGGAGACTGCCGGTTACGCCATGAACGGATTTTCGTCCGCCGTCGGCCCGTACACCGAAGGCAATGGCACGTCGTGCAGCCGCAGGTACACCATCAACTGTCCGCGGTGGTGGTACCAGTGATTCAACATCACAACGCGTGCAAGCGACGATCGAGGCATCGCCATGATTTCCTTGCCGCCAATCGTCATGCGCCAAGTGGCTGCCATCGCTTCATCGTCAAACCCACCGAGTATTTCGCGAGCCTGCGCAACACTCGCCTTCATCGTCGAAACCAACTCGTCTGCGCTAGTCGCTTCGGCCTGTGCACCCTGAGGTGGATCGGCGAACGTGTCCAGTGCGGTCATTGCCGCAACGTTGCCGGGAATAGTTGCGACGTGCAGCGCGAGCTGCCCCAACGAAAACGATTTCGGATGCGGGCGCCATGACAAATGCTCCTGCGGAACGCGAGCCAACACGCGCTCAGTTGCGTGCGCCTCCGCTTCGAGTTCAGCAAGCAATACGTTGATCGTGTTCATCACTTGCCTCCCCGTGATTCGGCCACGCGTTTTACACGCGCGTGCATTGAGCTCCAACCAGCGGCGGTTGATTCGCGATGTTCTTCGGGAAACGGCCCTATTACCGTGTGTTTAAAACTGATCAACGTGCCGCCGTCTTTTTCGGTGAGCCGATACATCAGGTTTGATGTTGCGCCGGTGGACATGAACAGCGGCCCCCAGAATTCCAGCATCGCGCCGCGTTTGATGCTTTGCACAAAACCCCACAGGTGTCCGTTACCGTCACCGAGATCGCGGTACCAGCGACCGCCCGGGTGTGCTTCGATTTTCATCGACAGCGTTTTCCCATCAGGTGTTTGATTCTCTTCGCCCATCTGCGTGATGATGGAATCGAATGTGTCTTCCTTCGATGCATAGACCAGAATTTCTTCGGTGATCGTGAACGTGTCGACGATCGGTGCTGTCGAGGTCATGACTTCTTTTTCTCCGCGTGAGTTTTGATACGCAGCAATTGGCCCTGCCAATACTGCGCGAACATGCCGCTCCATTCGTGAATCGTCCGCAGTGTTTCAGCGTTCGTGCGATACATGGTGTGTTTTCCTTCCCGCCGCACAGTCACGAGTCCCACATCGCGCAGCACGATGAGGTGTTTCGAGACAGATGGTTGCGCCAGTTCCAATGCATCGACGATTTCACTGACGGAACGTTCGTCGCCTGCGAGAAACTCGAGGATCTCTCGTCGCCGAGGTTCGGCGATCGCGTTAAAGGGATCGGATGTGGTGGGTGCGCGAGGCATGGGGAATACTATACATTCTCATATGGGAATATGTCAAGGCAACCTTTTTAAGTCAGCGCGGCTCTCCGTTGTCCGCGCTATAACTGTCCGGTCAAGCGCCCCCATCCTTCGACGATCGCAGTGTATGCCGGATCGTCGAAACGCGATGGAAGAAACGCATTCGCATACTCGGGCAAGTTCTTTTCAGTCATGTGCAACGCCAATAATTCGCCGGCCGCGTGCGATGACATAATTCCCGTTCCCGAGAGCGCGCCAACCACGTACGCACCATCGACGGGAAGCGGACCAATCAACGGACGATTGTCGGATGCTTTGCAGTAGTAACCGCCATCGGTGAAGCCGTACTCGTTGCTGTTTGCGTACACACTCATGCCAGGCACCATTGCAGCAAGTCCGTGAATGCAGTTACGCCCATAATTGCTTTCGAATGGTGGCGGCCACGATGGTGTGCACTGTTCGGTATGATACGTCCAGATTGCGAACAGTTCGTTGCCATGTGGTCCATCCACTGGTCGCACATGGACGCCAGCGGGAAATGGTTGCTCACCCAGTGTTACGGGATCGTTCCAGATCGTAAACGGCGCCCATCGCGGAATGATGTGTTGTGTATCTGCGAACGTGACTTTCGCATGCAGTTCATGATGCAATGGAAGTTCGATGCCAAGCATGCGTGACACGTCATGCAACATCGGTCCCGCTGCAAGAACGACACGATTCGTTTCGATGCGCTGTCCCGACGCCAATACTACGCCGCGAACGCGTCCGCCAAGTGAGTCAATTGCGGTGACGCGATCTCGTACGAACGTGAGGCCGGCGCCAATGGCCTGTCGCAACATCCAACTTCCCATCGCTGGCGCATTCATCCATCCCGCGCGTCGCACGTGCAATGCTGCACGCGTGCGTGTAGTGAGGAACGGAAACGCGGCATGCGCGGCGTCGTCGAGTAGAAGGTCCGCTCCATCAGGTTGATCGGTGTAACCCTCAGCGGGAGCGGCGGCGTATGTGGACTGCGCGATGTGTTCGCGCACGGCGCCCATGCCGAATGACGACACGCGCGCGGCCGTTGTTCGCAAATCGTCTACGCCTGATTCGGTCGCCGTTGCAAACAGATATCCACGACGATTGAGGCGAAACAGATTGTTGGTTTCGCTGGCCGCTTGCTCCATGAGATCGATGCTGCGGGAGACGAAGCGCAGCATCGTGTCATCGGGACCTGGCCACCAGTTGCGATAACCTTGCGTGCCCTTGTCGCTCGTGAGCGTGAGTGGGTCACGTTCGTCAATGAGGACGACGTTCGAGACGCCGTGTCGCGCCGCGAGATAGTATGCGGCGCTGACACCGCCGAAACCGGCACCTACGATGACAATCTTTTCGGTCATCTGGGAAATGATAACGCGGAGGTTGAGAGAGCAAGAGCCTCGACGCGAAATGCGACCCTTGTGACTGACTAATAAGTTGGACCAGGCAATCAGCCCGATCGTAAACTTTCAGGAGAATGCAATGTCAGAAGAGAAGAGTACGGATGCCCTGCTGGCACATCAGCTTGGCACTTACACCACGCTCCGTATTGTCCTCGCCGTCATCGGATTCCTGCTTCCGATTGTTGTCGCGAGCGCCGGATGGTTGCAATGCGATAGTCCGCCGCAACTGATTGCAGGTTCTCTCAGCGCGTACTATCACCGCACGGCTCTGTTCGAAATGTTGACCGCGCGTGACTTCTTTGTGGGAGGACTACTCGCCGCCGCAACGTGCCTCTACGCCTACAAGGGATTCAGTGCGAAAGAAAACATCGTCCTGAACGTGGCGGCGGTCCTGGCTGTAGGCGTTGCGCTACTGCCGACGGCGCACGGCGACGTTGCCCGGAACAGTGCCGACGCGATCAAGAGTTGCGTCGCATTTATGGGAGAGAACTATACGGATTCGACACTTCGTCCGAAGTTGCACATCGCATCGGCAATCAGCTTCTTCCTGTGCCTCGCC
>JBDTTO010000528.1:0-3475 GCA_039930585.1 Gemmatimonadaceae bacterium | reverse complement strand
TGGTGGTGGTGGTGGCGCCGGTCGCGGCGGCGCACCGCCGGCGAACATTGCAGATCTGCTTGCGGCGGCAGGTGCGGCCAACGCTGGTGGCGCAGATCTCATGTTGTACAACCTCGCGAGCGGCGAGCGTCAGAACATGGGCCAGGTTGGCATGTACGATTTCAATGACGACGGTACGTGGCTCGCGTACACGATGGACAACACCGATCAGTTTGGAAACGCGCTGCAGATTCGCAACATGGCAACGGGCGCGATCAAGTCGCTCGAAAGCGAAGATGTGTTGTATCGCCATCTCGCATGGACCGACAGCTCGCGTGCACTCAGTGTGATGAAGGGACGCGTGACCAATGTTGGTGGACAGCGCGACACCGTATTTTCGCTCAAAGTCTATCGTGGTGTTGGCGCAAACGGTGCGGCGAGCTCCATGACGTTCTCACCCGAAGGACGCACGGATTTTCCGACCAATTTCAAACTCGCGTCGGAACGTGCACCGCGTTATTCCGCGGATATGTCGATGGTGTTTTTTGGTATTCGCGAAATCCCGAAGCGTGCGGCAGCAACGCGTAATCCATTGGTCGCCGCGGGCGCGCCGGGAATGGGCGGCACAATCAATCAAACAGCCGCTGGTCGCGGCGCGAGTGGCGCTGCCGCAGCGGATTCAAATCCTTCGCTGATTCTGTGGCATCCGAAAGACGAACGCCTGCAATCGCAACAGCTCGTGCAGGAATCGGCCGATCGTGCGTTCAACTACATGGTCGAATATCGTTTTGCCGACAACAAGTTTGTGCGACTGTCGGATGATTCATTGCGCAACGTTACCGTGACTGCCAGCGACAAGTTCGCGTACGCAAACGATAGCAAACCATACGCGCAGACCGCGATTTCCAACGGTCGCAACTACAACGACGTGTACGTGATCGATCTGAAAACGGGCGCGCGCAAACTGTTGTGGAAGAAGCGTCCGGCCAGCGCCGGAATTGTTCAGCCGTCGCCCGATGGCAAGAAAGCGCTGTTCTGGGGCGTGGATGGCAACTACTGGACGATTGATCTCGCCACGTATGACAGCGTGAATATCACGAAGAAAGCGCCTGTGTCATTCGTGAATACCGAAGACGATCACAACAACATTCTGCCGCTTGCCATTCCCGGACGTGGCTGGACGAAGGACGGAAGCGCGGTGATTCTGTCGGACAACTGGGACTTGTGGAAGGTGCCTGTTGCCGCCGGTGCACCAGCGGTGAATCTCACGGTTGATGGCAAAAAAAGTCAGATTCGTTATCGCAATCTGTACAGCTGGGGCGATGAAGCACCCGTCGCGGGCGCCGGTGGACGTGGCGGTCGCGGTGGTGGCGCAGGGTCGGCCAACGGCATCGACATGTCAAAGCCGATGTTCATCGGTACGTACGGCGAATGGACGAAGAAAGAAGGCGTATCACGCGTTGATCCGAACACCACAGGCGCGAAAACCATTCTGTTCGAAGACGCACGCTTCGGCATTCAGAAGGCGCGTGACACGGACAAGTTTGTGTTCACACGTCAGACGTTTGTCGATTATCCGAACTACTGGGTTTCGGGCGGCGACTTCATGGGCGCATATCAGATTACGGAGATCAATCCGCAGATCAAGGAACTCGCGTGGTCAAGCGGCACACGTTTGATCAATTACACCAGCGACAAGGGCGACAAGTTGCAGGCGGCGATGTATCTGCCGGCCAACTTTGATCCGACCAAAAAATATCCAATGCTCGTCACGATTTACGAGAAGCGTTCGCAGAACAAGAACGGCTTTGTAAATCCCAGCGAGACAGCCGCACCAAGTGCGCGCCTGTACACCAGCAACGGCTACATCGTGTTGGATCCGGACATCACATACAAAGTGAACGATCCCGGCATGAGCGCTGTGTGGTGCGTGGTTCCCGCTGTGAAGGCGTCCATTGCAACCGGATTTGTTGATGCATCAAACGTCGGATTGTGGGGCCACTCGTGGGGCGGTTACCAAACGGCATTTCTCGTTACGCAGACAAACATTTTCAAGTCGGCAATCGCGGGCGCGGCGCTGACGGACATGGTCAGCATGTACAGCAGCATCTACTGGAATTCCGGCGGCACGAACCAGGCAATTTTTGAAAGCAGCCAGGGTCGCTTCAAGGGAAATTTCACGGACAACTACGATTCATACATTCGTAACTCGCCGGCGTTTAACGCGAAGAAACAACAGACGCCGTTGATCCTGCTGCACAACGACAAGGATGGCGCGGTTGATTTCAATCAGGGCATCACGCACTTCAACACACTGCGTCAGTTAGGAAAAGAAGTCATCCTGTTGGAGTACGTTGGTGAGAACCACGGCTTGGCGCGCCCAGTCAATCAGAAAGACTACGCAGGCCGCATGGGTGAGTGGTTCGACCACTATCTGAAAGGCAAGGAAGCGCCGGATTGGATGAAGAACGGCATTCCGCGTTTGCAGATGGCGGATCATTTGCAGGCGCGCAAGGATTCGACCGGTGCGGGTGGACGCGTTATCGTTCCCTAAGCGCCTTTTCGATAATGTTGCTCCTTAGCCACGACAGCTGGATTTCATTCGGAATAACACCGCAGTCGTGCGATGCGTCGTGATCCGAATGCCGGAAACGCTATTTCGCGTCGCATCGTGGGATTTCACCAGGATGAGGAGCAACACTGGGTGGCTGACCTGGAGTGTGGTCATACTCAACACGTTCGGCACGATCCGCCATGGCAAAACCGGCCGTGGGTGACAACAGAATCAGGTCGTGAAACCTTCCTGGGCACAACGCTTGAATGCGTGAAATGTGTTCAGGAAGGTAAATAGCAAAGGAACCGGAGATGCAGTTCATGTCATCGATACAGCGGACGTTGGAGGGCGAGGTGCTGCTCCACCACCTGACGCAGGACGAACAAATGATTGACGCGGTGCTGCTGGTGCGCAGTGGTCGCACCGCGCGCACCTTGGTGAAAGAAGGACCGTTGCGACTGACAATGATGGCACTCGCGGCAGGCGGCGAATTGCCGGAGCACAGCACCACCGGACCGGTGAGCATTCACCTGTTACAAGGACACGCGACCTTTGTCGCGCTGGGCAACGAATATTCGTTGGCCACGGGTGACATTCTTGCATTGGCAGCGGGCGTCAAACACTCTGCACGCTCCGAGGTCGGCTGCCTGTTCCTCCTGACGGTGGTGCACACGCCGTCAGCCGGTTCGTTGGCGCCGGCTGGAGCTTGAAAGAGATCCGCGTGTGAAGTTGAGACTGGGCTAACCGGGCTGAAACGAATTTGTCGAATCATCCGGATGCCGCGCATTCGCACCGGGTACGCGCTTGTTATGCCGCCGACGGATAACGCACACGGCCGTCGGTTTGCACGAGCGCGCCGGCTGTGAGCAACGCCGGCGTGAGGTTGCCCATGCCCATGATGTGTCCGACGGAGACACCACGCGCCAGCAGATAGTCCGCAAT
>JBDTTO010000527.1:0-3478 GCA_039930585.1 Gemmatimonadaceae bacterium | reverse complement strand
CCGCACTCGGCTCGTTCAACAAGCGGTGGATACACTGGATGCCAAACATCGTGCAGTGGTGGTGTTGCGACTGCTCGAAGAACGTTCAACGAAAGAATCGGCGCACCTGCTGGGTATTCCCGAAGGAACCGTGATGTCACGACTTACTCGCGCGATGCGAAAGCTCGAACAACTTCTGCGACCGGTGCTTGATAGATGAGCCCAGATAACATGTCAAACAACTCCGAGACCGATTCGCTTGAAGCCGAAGTGAAAAGCGCTTTGTCCGCAATCCGTCAGGATCATTTTGCGGATGGTTTCGAAGATCGTGCGCTCGCGCGATGGAACCGTGAGCGTGTGGTCGAGCCAGGGATGTTTACATTCATTGAACGGCGCGCGTTGCAGTTTTTGCCACTGGCAATCGCGGCGTCACTGTTCCTTGCGGTGTATTCGGCGCGACACAACAGTTCGGCCAACAACACCGGATCGTCGTTCATTTCGCGGACATTGGGTTGGAGTTCGGTTGGAGCGGGCGAATCTGCCAACTCGACAGCTGATACCTATGAGTCGGTATACGCAACGTTGTACGGATTGCCCGAACTCAATTCAACAGAGGGAGCGCGCTGAACATGCGCCAACAAATCAAGGCCGGGTTGTGGATTGCGGCCACGTTCGCTGTTGGTGCGGCGTTCGGTATGGTGTTGAACGGTGCGCTATCCAAACCACCGGTTGCTGGTCGTCCACCAGCGCGGGCCGAAGGTGAGCCGCGCCCGATGAGTTTTGTCGATGAAATGGAGCGTGTGATTCAACCGCGTGATCAGGCACAGCGCGATCAATTGCGCGCGTATCTCGAGAAAACTGATAATGCGAATCGCGCGATTGTTGATGGTGCGCGTGCATCGATGAGCGCCGCGCTCGATTCATTGCGTGTCGCAGTTGCACCGATGTTGGACGACGCGCAACGACAACGCCTCGCCGAGTTTGGTGGACCGCCCAAAGGTGAAGGTGTTCCGGGCATGGGCCGTAGGGGACCGCCGGGGTTGGGCGGCGGTCGCGGTCGCGGTCGTGGTCCCGATGGTCGTGGGGGACCGCCGCCGAGGTAATGGATCAAAGGGTCTGACCCTTTTCCAACCATCGCGTCACACCAGTTGTCGAAGGGTTGAGCACTTCAACAGTGCAATTTTCCCCGCCCCCTCGGCTACTCACTTCGGATCATGAAGCGCATTCTGTCGTACATAGCAGCATCTGTCGTCGCTGTTTCATTGCAGGCACAACCCGCAATCAACAGCACGGCAAAGAGCACCGCTTCCCGTTCGGGTTCTGCGCCGTTGCCAGTCAAAGAACCATCTCGACTCGCGCAGGCCGCACGCGCCGCGCAAGCGCCGGTGCTGGACGGAAAGCTCGAAGACATCGCCTGGAAAACAGCACCGGTCATTGATGAATTTCTCGAATACGAACCGACGACCGGTGCGGTGCCGCGTTTCAAGACTGAAGTACGCATTTTGTACGACGACAAGTATCTGTATGTCATGGCGCGCATGTCCGATCCGGCGCCGGACAGCATCATTTCGTTGTTGTCGCGTCGCGACGTGCGCACGGAAAGCGAGCAGCTCAAGCTCGTAATCGATTCGTATCACGACAAGCGCACTGCGTACCAGTTCATCACCAATCCGGCGGGCGTCAAGCGCGACTTCTACGTACAATGACAACACCGAAGACGCGACGTGGGATGCCGTTTGGGACGTGGCCACCGGAATCGATTCGCTTGGATGGACAGCAGAATTTCGCATTCCGTTCAGTCAGATTCGATTCAATCGCGATACCGATAAAACGTTTGGTTTGCTGATCGTTCGCGACGTTGCACGCACCAAGCAACGCATCTCCTGGCCGCTGTACCGTCGCGACAAGCAAGGTTATGTCTCGCAGGGCGGTGAAATTTCCGGCATTCAGAGTCTGCCGCAACCACGTCGTCTTGAAGTGACGCCATACGTGGTGTCCAAAAATGAAACTCGCCTTGAAAAAAGTGGCCAGTTTTCCAATCCACAATCGCAAACCGTTGGCGCGGATCTCAAATACGGCGTGGGCTCAAATCTCACGCTTGATGCAACGATCAATCCCGACTTCGGTCAGGTAGAAGCAGATCCGTCGGTGCTCAATCTTGGCGCATTTGAACAACTGTTTGAAGAGCGTCGACCGTTCTTCCTCGAAGGCGCTGGCATTTATCAGTTCCGTACCGCGTGTGGCGACATCGATACGCAGTGTACTGGATTGTTCTATTCTAGACGCATCGGGCGCGCGCCCCAGTTAGGCAACACGTATCGCGACCCGGCAAATCCCACGGCAACGCGAATTCTCGGCGCCGCAAAGTTGAGTGGTCGTCTGTCCAGCGGTACATCGGTTGGTGTGTTGAGTACGGTCACCGACAAAGAAAATGGCCCGGATGGACAAACGCTCGAACCGCAATCGACCTACGCGATCGCGCGCGTGCAGCAGGATTTGCGCGGCGGACAAACGGGCATTGGTGGTATGGTCACGATGACGAAGCGCAATCTTGATAGCTGGAGTGAGAATATCCTGCGCGAGAATGCCTATACTGGCGGCGTGGATTTACGACATCGCTTTGCGAAGAACAATTACGAGTTCACTGCCTACGTGGCCGGAAGTTCGGTTGACGGAACGGCAAACGCGATTGCCTCTACGCAACGCAACAGCGTACACCAGTACAATCGTCCGGATGATGATCTCGTTTATGACCCTATGCGTACTACGCTGAACGGAGATGCCGAGCGGGTGTCTTTGTCGAAGTTTGGCGGTGGTGTCACGCGTTTTCAGAGCGTGTTGGAGCGTTTTTCGCCGGGCTTCGAATCAAACGATGTTGGCTTTCAATCGCGCGCAGATCAGCAGATGTTTCGCAACTGGTTTTCGTTGCAGTTTCTCAAGCCAACGAAAGTGTATCGTCGTTTGCAAACCAACTACAACACGTACAACGCGTGGAACACCGCCGGATTGGCGCTCGCGCAGAATTTCAATACCAACTGGCACATGGAGCTGCGTAACACGTGGTGGGTGCATGCGGGCGGCAACCTGAACGAGCTTTCATCCACGTTTGATGATCGTGTGGCACGCGGCGGACCGGCCGTTCGTCGCAGTCGCTCGAGTAACTGGAATACCGGTATCGAGTTTGATCGCCGCAAATGGTATACGCCTGTTGTCTTTATTGGCGGCGGCAACGGCGACGAAGGGCGATCACACTGGAACTGGGTGCAGCCATCACTGCAGTTTCGCGTGTCATCACGCTTCTCGGCATCCGCCGATCTGTACTACGAAAAATCAATCAATGATGATCAGTGGTTGAACAACATCACGCCGACTGATTCGGCGAGCACAACACATTACACCTTCGCGCGATTGAATCAGAGCACGTTGCGCATGACAGGGCGTATCAACTACACAGCCACCCCGACATTGTCGATGCAGCTGTACGCGCAGCCGTTCATCA
>JBDTTO010000526.1:0-3484 GCA_039930585.1 Gemmatimonadaceae bacterium | reverse complement strand
AGTTGTCCCGTGCGAGGTATTCAATGCGATTCTCACTCCAATTGTGCGTTGTTGCATTTGCGAGCATGCTTGGCAGCGCACCGCCGGCGTTCGCGCAGGACGCGGGCAGCGGTGCGTTGACAACTCTCGCACAAGCATTAGTTGGTCCCGCAACAGCAAAAGACCAATTGCAGGATTCGATTGTCAAGAACAAACGCGTCTGTCGCCTGTGGTCGATGCCGTCCGAAAGCAAACGATTTCCGCAGGACGCATCATACAGTCCATGCGCGCTGGACAAGGCGCCAGTGCTGATCTCATCATCGGTTATGCCCGGGGCACCGCGCGTCAACCGGACGGTGACAGGAAATTTTGTAATTGTTGTGAACGCGGACGGTACTGTTAACCGCGAATTGACGCGTTTTGGTTCGGGGCTACTTGAAACGGAATATCTGAATGCAATTCAGGATTCGATGTCGCACTGGCGCTTCAGTCCTGGAATGCGAGCTGGTATCGCTGTGCGGAGCGCGCGGAACTTGCGCATTGAATCATCCGGTGCTCGAGTTGATACCGTAACTGCTGGACTTGACTGGACCTATCGTACTTCAGCGGAAAATGACACGCTGTCGGGTCGTTGGGTGGTGCGGGATCCATTGCCGCCACTCACTGCTGCGCAAACCGACAGTATGTACATGACGTTTTTGTATCTACTGGCCGCGAAGCGCGTGATGTTCGCGAATTTCTTTGACGGCACACGTTACTGTCTCGTAGTGCAGAACGGAGATTCCGCGGCGCAAGCGCGCATCACGAATCGCGCACGATACATGGGTGTGAATGGAAAGGGCTATGATCCAGGAATTGACACACCGCCACCGTTCTACTTTGCCGGTTACGGCTGTGAACGTACAGCAGAACCTCTGCGCATTATCCTGCCGCCCATTCGCCGGAGCGAAGAAGGTCGCGTGACGTTCGAAACGGGCGGTGATTTCCTTCCCAACTATCCACCAGGTTTAGATGGACGCTCGTGGAGGAGCTGGCGTGCGCGGTGCACAGGAGCAATTCCGGAGCGCTTACCAATCACATTGGAATGCGGCATCGACCGAGGATCACCGTTCAGGGCTTTCCTCGGGAGATACGAAAGTGAGCAGCTTGAAAAGGAGCATCTGGCAAAGCGAGCACGCCCCGGCGGACAAGATTCGACATGGATCACGGCGATTGTAACCACACGCGGCGCCGTGCAGAACGACACGCTGCGTGCGACGATGAGCCGAATTCCAATGCTCGCGAACCAACTCATCGACACCACCTGGTCATGCGGAGTGTTTTCTGCATTCGTCACCGCGCGCGATACGTCTGCAGTGTGGTTGATCAACGGGAATCCATTCACTCCGGACACGCGCATCGCGCGCGTAGGACGAAATCCCCCGTCACTGCAACGACCAGCACCGTGCACGCCGCAGGCGAAAGCCGCAGCTGCGACGTACCGTGCATTTGTCGCGAGCGGCATCGGTGGCAAGACACCGGCGCCAATCACAATGTTGTACACAACGGCCGAACGCGCGTACGTCATTGATCCGGCGCGCTACACCATTGTTGAACAACCGCCGCTCAAGTTTCGCGTCTCCGATTTGCGTCCCGCCACACGAACCGGCGAGCGCCTGAGCATTCGATTGCGCATCGAAACTGCACAGACCGACGTGATCCCAATCGTCGTGTTTCCCGACCTCGGCGTACCATGGCTGAGCCGTCCAACACCAGTCACGGCGGACACCTGGGATTTCGAGGCGATGTCGAATCATCCAGCCAATGGCACTGTGTACGTCTATTTGATCCGGCGCGAGTCGCCCCCTTGAATATCTAGGGAGCCCGATGTATCCTCTCCATAGAAACCCTATGGAGGCGCATATCCCCCCCGAATCACTCGACCTGCTGCGCGGCACGCTGGATGTCCTCATTTTGCGCGCGCTCACGATCCAGCCGACGCACGGCTTTGGCGTTGCCCGCTGGATTGAACAGGCCACCGACGACGCGCTCCGTATTGAGGAGGGCTCTCTTTACCCGGCGCTCTATCGCCTGGAAAAACGCGGAATGATCGAGTCGGAGTGGGGCTTCTCCGAAAACAATCGCAAGGCGCGCTTCTACACGCTCACCAAAACCGGGCGCGCGCAGCTTCGCGCCGAAACCGATCAGTTCACGCGATTTGCAGCCGTGATGTTCAAAGCGTTGGCCATCAACCCCGTCGATCCGCAAACCGCCTGAACGCTCCAATGAAACCCGAGTCGCGGTGTTTGCCGTCTTTTCTACATGACCGATCGCGAACCGGCTGATCCAGTGCGCAAGCGCAGGTTCCTCAACCTGCATCGCGCAAACCCTGCAGATGACGTGGCGGACGAACTCGCCTTTCACGTCGAAATGCGCGCGGCGCTGCTGGTGCAGCGCGGGGTTGCGGAGAGTGCAGCGAAAGCCGAAGCCATGCGACGCTTTGGCGATTTCGAGAGTGTACGCGCCGAGTGCGAGACGCTTGAGCGTGATAAAACCCGAACTCGGTCACGAGCGATGTTCTTCAGCGAATTGATGCAGGACATAAGGTGGGCGCTTCGCTCGATCAAACGGGCACCAGCATTTGCATGCGTTGTTGTGTTGACGCTTGGATTAGGAATTGGCGCCAACGCCGCCATCTTCAGCGTGGTCAATACGTATCTGTTTCGACCGATGCCGGTGCGCAATGCAACGCAACTCGCTGTTGTCGCGCAGACGTCAACAGGTTCGTCGCTGCCGCAATCTGTGTCGTATCTGAATTACATCGATATCAAAGCGCAGACGAACATATTTTCAGACGCGATTCTTTACACAGCGAGTCCGGCCAGCGCGCGTATTCAAGGCGAGCAAGATGCCGAGCGCGTGTTTCTCAGTATGGTCAGTGATAACTACTTTCCTGCACTGGGAGTCAAACCTGCGGCAGGAACACTGTTCTCAATTGATGCGGCGCGGCGCAAAGAAACACTGATAGTTCTTGACAATCGGTATTGGGTGCGTCGCTTCAACAGCGATAAGTCCATTGTAGGAAAAAGCATTCGACTGAACGGAACACCGTACACAGTGGCCGGCGTTGTCGAAAAGAAGTTTACGGGCACGGAACAGCTTATCACGATTGACGCGTACATCCCGATTTCGACTGTCGCGCAATTCAACCCTGATGACGCAGCAATGTTGGTGACGCGGAGCTGGGGTTCGAATCGTGTGATGGCGTGGTATCAGCCAGGCGTCACCGTACCGCAAGCCCGCGCGGCACTAACGACGCTCGCACACGACATTGAACGCAAGTATCCCGACGACGCGAAAGATTTGGGTTTCACCACAGCCTACGAATCGTCGGCGCGTCCTGATCTTGCTGTGTCGAAGATGGTGCCGTGGATTGCCGGTGTTTTTCTGGCGCTTACCGCGTTGGTGCTGTTGGTCGCGTGCGTCAACGTGACAAACCTCATGCTCGCACGCAGCAATGCGAGAC
>JBDTTO010000525.1:0-3497 GCA_039930585.1 Gemmatimonadaceae bacterium | reverse complement strand
GCATTGGAGCGGGCGTGAGAAGAGCATCATTCCGAATCAGGTGTAACGGAGCCGCGCCTTCGCTCACCGTTTCACAAAATCCGACACCACGGTCTTCGCCGCGTACCACCCGCACATTCCATGCACTCCAATACCCGGCGGCGTTGACGACGAACACAAATACACACCGTCAACAGCCGTCCGATACGGATTTACCGCCAACACAGGTCGCGCCAACCACTGCGCGAAATCTGCGGCGCCGCCAGCGATATCACCGCCAACAAGATTCGCATTCCCTCGTTCCAGATCCGCGGGAAACATCGCGCTCCGCTCGATTATGCAGTCGCGAAAACCCGGTGCAAATCGTTCGATCTGATTCTCCATGCGTTCGCGCATATCGACGGTGCTTCCGTTAGGCACGTGACAGTACGCCCACAACGTATGCTTGCCACTTGGCGCACGTGTCGCGTCAAACCGGCTGGGCTGCACAGCCAGCACATACGGGTGTTCGGGCACGCGCCCTTCAAACGACTCACGCTCCGAACGCGCAATTTCTTCCATCGTTCCGCCCAAATGCACAGTGCCCGCGCGACCGCACACGTCCGCACGCCACGGCACAGGCGCGTTCAACGCCCAATCCATCTTGAACACTCCGGGGCCGTACCGATAGCGCGAAAGTTTATCGGCGTAACCGCTTGGTACATTATCGCCGGCCATATGCAGAAACTGTCGTGGCGTTACGTCGCACACGATCGCACGCGCTTTCTCCGGCAATTCGGCCAGTGACGTTATTCGCGCGTCAGTAACAATTTCTCCACCAAGCGACCGCAAATACGACGCGAGTGCATTGCACAACTGCTGCGATCCTCCGCGCGCCACGGGCCATCCCACACCATGCGCGGAAATTATCAATCCCAATCCGTAGCCCGCCGTCGAGATCATATCCAACGGCACCATGCTGTGCGCCGACACGCCAGCAAACATCGCGCGTGTGTGCTCACTCTCAAACACACGTCGCGCCAGCCCCTCGGCAGACTGTATCCCGCGCCATCCAAATGACGCCATCAACAGCGGATGTTTCATCGGTCGCACGATGCTGTGCGGCGCCAACAGTATTTCCATCAACGCATGCGAGTTTTCTACGAACGGCTCCAAAAGGTGGCGATAGGCGCGACCGTCGCGCGCACTGAGCGCGTTTGCGGTTTGCTCAACCGAACGTTCAACCACAACTGCCGTTCCGTCGTCCATCGGATGCGCAAATGGTGCCTCGGGATGCACGAACTCGAGTCCATGTCCCCGCAGTGGCAACGTCAAAAAAAACGGCGACAGCAATGCCAACGCATGTACGGTGGCGGCCACGTCGTGTACAAATCCCGGCTGCGTAAGTTCAGCCGAACGTGTCGCGCCACCAACCGTATGCTCGGCCTCATACACGCGCACCGAATGACCCGCTTGCGCCAACGCAATCGCGGCGGCCAGACCGTTTGGTCCGGCGCCAATAACAATCGCATCCAACGACGCGTTTGGATCTACGGTACTTAACGACACGGCGCGTTACGCAGCGCGAACAGTGACGTCACACAACACACGTATCACTTGTTGTATGGCAACTCCTGCACCCAATGAAACCCGCGGTTGATATTGAGTTTGCTCAGATCACGCATACTGAGTCGCATGTGTATGCGTTGTCCGTCCACATCACCATCAAGCGTGAGCTGCTCGTGCACCGGTCGCTGATACGCGAGCGTCGATTTCCACGCGCTGTCCGTCATCCGTTTCAACGCGATTGTTTTCTTGATCGTGTCAATCTTTGCATTGTATGCCAGGAATGTCAGATCCATTCGCTGGAAACTCAGACCAGTCGGCCGTTGAAATATCATGGCCCGATACCGTGTGCTGTCCGTGCTGAGCGGCGGAAGTTCGTTGCCATTCACCGCCATCGAATCGATGTCCCAGATACCAAAGAATGGTGATTTGGGCGCATCCGCACCGAATTCCTTCACACTCTTTGGTCCCTGATAAAACCCTGAACCAAGAATCCACGCGCCGTACACCATCTGCGCTCCAAACCAGATTCGGTTGGCGCGTTGGCTGCGGCCAAACTGCGGCGGAATGTCGGGCGGCACAGTACGGTTCGCGACAAACATGCTGAACAGTCGGCCACATTCCGGCGCCAATAGCAGAACCGAAAATAAAATGAGATGAAAGGCAAACAGTTTGACCGGCACATCGTAGGTCATGTTCACCATGAAAATTCCTATACACACGTTGAGGCACATCAGAGCCCCCAGCAACGTGGTACGCGGCACGAACAGCAAGGCACCAGCCACAATCTCCGCGAGCCCGATAAAACGTTCGTACGCTGGCGCGGCACCTATCGAATACCACAACACACCCATCGGCGAAAAATTACCGTACGGCTCAAGCAAACGCTGCAGAAAAATTGTGGGCATCTGCAGCGGAAAGAACTTCGCGAATCCGTAGCTCAGCATGGTGGTGCCCAAGCCAAACCGAATGAACAAGCGGAACCACTTGTGCAAACGCACGTAGTTGAGCCGTTCTCGATCAAGCCATGACCACACCGTTGTGGACACTGCGGCAATCAGAACAAGTGTGAACGCCTGCGTCCAATCGTAGAGCGTGTCGCCGCTGCCCGTTGGAATGAGTGTGGGCTTCACGTTCAGCAGGTTGTTGCCAACCCACATCACGAGGCTTTGCATGGGTTGAATCTTTCCGAAGTCCGGAATGCCAAACGGCAGAAACGGAATACTGATCAACCCCGCCAGCATTTGTGTGGTGAGCACATAAAATCCGAAATACACAAACACGAAGCGGAACGCCACGCGCAGTGCAATCGGCCATGCGTGAGCGGACGCCGCTAGCACAGAGCGATCCGCCACGGTGTCATTCGCAATCGCCGTGTCGGTAATGGAGGCAGTGGGAGCAGTCATGTGAGGGATGGCGTGGAGTGCTCGCAATTCGCGACATGACTCGCGGCGGCTGGGAGTCTTGGACGTGAGTATGCCGCTCGCGCGTGTGGTCGGCAATACTGCACACACACGCGACGTGGTTCGCTTACGTCCACCGAACGCGGCGCGCAGGAAAAACAGGTGCGTGCAGTGAGTCGAACGAGGCACATCACTTAAGGATTTCTTTGTCGAGCCATGCATTCACAAGACACAACACCAGCTGGCGCGCCGTCCGTTTCAGTGACCTTCCATTCGGATTGGATCAGCTCCTGTCGCTCCAGCTTGTAGAGCGCGGGATACAGCGTGCCCTGACCATGATTCCTTTCGGCCGTCGAAGGAAGAGTATGATTCTTCCTTTCGACCGTCAGGGGGAAGGACAACCGGGCCAACGCGTAGTTGGCGGCCCGCGTACCCGTTCGCAGATTCCCAACGCGAAGATTCACCGGTCCTCAGTCGCCATTTGGCCCGCGTTGAACTCCCCTGATTTTTCTGGCTTCGGTTTTTCCGGAGCGACTTGCCCGCCCCCGAGGAGATGTGATGAAGACAAAG
>JBDTTO010000524.1:0-3498 GCA_039930585.1 Gemmatimonadaceae bacterium | reverse complement strand
ATTACCGCGCTGCTGTTTACCATCGGCAAGCAACTGCTCGCGTTGTATCTGGGCCGCAGCAGCACCACATCAAGTTATGGCGCTGCCGGTTCTGTCATTCTTGTACTGCTGTGGGTGTACTACTCAGCGCAAATAATACTGTTTGGTGCAGAGCTCACGCGCGTGGCCACCGAACGAATTCACGGACCGCCAGTTACCGAGACATTTGCCGAACCCGATCCCAAGGCGCGTGCGTCGGGAGTCTGAGTATTGTCGGTGTTGAGCAGATGGTAAATGGTGCGCACCAACTGTTCGCTGTTAAATGGCTTCTGCAGGAACGCATGACTCGCATCAACCAATCCGCGCTGGTTGACCGTTTCGTCGGAGTAGCCTGACATGAAGATCACGGGCAGATACGGATCAATTGAAGCCAGTCGATCGGCAAACGTGCGGCCGTTCATTCCCGGCATCATGAGATCGGTAAGCACGATATCAATTTCGTCCGCGCGCTCCGCGGCCAATGCAATTCCTGACTCGCCATCGGTCGCTTCGATAATAGCGTAGCCAAAACGCTGCAGCATACGCCGAATGGACTGGCGCACGCTTGGTTCGTCTTCGACCAGCAAAACCGTGATGTCCGCATTGCCGAGTGGCATCGCTGCAACGGACAACGGCGTGTTGCGCGGACATTTGGCCAATTCACCAATCTGCGGCAGGTAGATCTTGATTGCGGTGCCGTGATTCAGTTCGCTATACACACGAATGTGCCCGGCCAGCTGACTCACAACTGCATACGTCGTTGCCAGTCCGAGACCAGTACCAACACCTGCAGCTTTCGTGGTAAAGAACGGCTCAAAAATCTTGCTGATGGTGGCGGCGTCCATGCCAACACCAGTATCCGTAATCGTGAGCTGCACATACGAACCGGGAACGACGTCGGCGTGAAGCTTGGCGTATTCGGCATCCAGTTCAACGCTGCTGGTCTCAATCATCAGCGTGCCACCATCTGGCATCGCATCAGATGCATTAACCACCAGGTTCATCACGGCCTGTTGCAACTGCGTCGGATCGGCCTTGACCATGGTAGGCGATTTGTGCAGCGCCGTGTGATACCGGATGTTTTCGCGCACCAGGCGACGCAGCATCGGGCTCATTTCCGACACAATGTCGTTCAGATTGATGGCGACAAGATTTACAACCTGCTTGCGACTGAACAGCAGCAGCTGACGCGTAAGTGCCGCCGCACGCAGTGCAGCCGTTGCAATTGCATCGACATCTTCGCGTTCATCATCACTGCTGACGTTGTCGCGCAGCAGTGCAGCTGATGCCGTAATGACGGTCAGCATGTTGTTGAAATCATGCGCGACGCCACCGGCCAGACGGCCAATCGCTTCCATCTTCTGCGATTGACGTAACTGGTCTTCAAGCGACTTGCGCTCGGTCAAGTCGGTGATGACGGCAATGTACCCATCAACACGTTGCGTGCTGTCGCGCAATACGCTGACGGCGAGCAGCACGTTCACCGAACTTCCGTCCTTGCGCGTTCGCGCACACTCTGCCGCATGACCGGTGCCGTTTCGCTGCACGACACGCAACAGCATGCGGAACTCGTCCTTCGAGATGTCAGGCACGAGCGGAATCGGCTGACCCATGGTTTCTTCGACGGTCCAGCCAAACAATTGCACCGCCGCGTTGTTCCAGCGCGTAACGCGCCAATCCAGATCAATCGCAATGATGGCTTGTGGCGCAACGTCAATCACGGACTGCAACGTCTCGCTGGTCGCGCGCGCATCCGCCTCACTCAGCATGAGCGCGAGTCGCGCCTTGTTCTGCTCATGTACGGCCCCGCGCAACTCAATGGTTCGCGCATCGACGCGGGCTTCGAGCTGCGTATTGCTGGCGGACAATTCGGCCTGCGCAGTCACGAGGGTATCAACCATGCTGTTGAACGCGCGCACGAGCTGCGCGACTTCGGCGTCTGACGTTTCCACCGCGCGCAATGACAGATCGCCGGCCGCAATTCGCTCAACGGTGCGAGACACCGCCGTAAGCGGGCGGGTTACCAGTGTGCTGATTGCAAAGACAATGCAAAAACCAACGACAAAAATTATCAAACCCGCAACCCCGCCCAACTTTCTTGCCGCAGCCACTTCGGTGCGCACAGGAGCCAGCGAAACAGCGAGCGTGACCGTTCCAATTCTGCGTCCAGCGTTCTCAATCGGACAGGAGACCACGTACAGCTCGTCAATGACGCCTGCAAAGTCTTCATGCACGTGCAGTACCCGTGCAAGCGTAGCCGAATCTTCCGTGAGCGTCGCGACAATTCGTTTGGTGGTGTCGCGAACAATCAGTGTGACGACATCATCTCCACGTGCTGCGCCGTTCAACACTTCCTGCATTGATGCCGAGTCGCCGAAATACAAACCGGCGTTCAGGCTGTAGGCGGTAATGCGACTGATGGAGAGCGCCTTTCCGGTTACAGCGTCCATCGCTTGTTTTTCCAGACGGGCCGGGAAAAACACGTACACAAACACAGCGATGCAGGTAATCAGCAACGAGAACGAGATCAACAATTTCTGACGAATGCTGCTCTGCATGCGCAATGCAACAGTCATGGTACGACCTCCACCATTTTGAGCAGCTCGGCCGTGAAGTCGGCACCGCTGCGACGCGCAGCCAGCAAATTCACCAACAGCTTCGGCCGATCGCTCTGCAGTCGAGCCCCAACGGAGAGCCCTTGTTCGACATATGACGGAACGCCCGTGACAGTAATGGCTTTCGCCGCCGCCGCCGCCGCTGCGATGTCGGCAATGCTGTAGGACCGAACCGGCGATACGTACAACACCGTGACGTGCTGCTGCTGCAGCACTTCGGCGAGGTCTTCCTTATCCAGATCAATGACGACAACGCGAACTTTTCGTTCTCTCGAATTGCGCAACAGCTGCACCACTTCTTCTCGCGTGGTTGCCGATACGCGAAAGCCGCTCTGATACGCCACGCCCACCACGAGGCTGACGTCCACCTGTTGGTTCTGTTGACGATCGAACGCGATCACCTTGAGAAAGAGCGGCACCTGGATCGAAACAGGCAGCTCCATTTCCTGCGCGTGCGCACCCCGCGCGAGGCCTGTGCCAGCGACGGTCAGGATCAGCGCCGAAACAAACACACGCCAGCCTGGACGCCCGGGTTTCCATGGGGATAACCGCCCCGAGTGACTCACTTAAAATCCCTGCGCAGGCGCAGCGACAACATTCGCCCATCCTGCTGTATCGATTGCTGCACGTGTTCCAGACCGCCCGGTACCGCGTAGCTGGTGTTGAGCAGGTTGTTTATGTGCAACGAAAGGTCGGTGCCGCGCAACCAATGCCAGCCGTTACGCGTGGATGTGATGTAGCCAACATTCATATCAACGCGCGTAAACGCGTTTGTCGAGCCGCCGTTCAACGTGCGACGACCTGTTTCGTGCCGAACAGTAGTCGCGGCGTGCGTGTTGTACGGGCCGCGCAGCGTCATCGCCGC